>CAYPXK010000032.1:0-8784 GCA_964414695.1 uncultured Thermoproteaceae archaeon
TTCTCTCTCAATGCTTGTAAGAATTTTTCATATTCTTCCTTATTCATTCTTCTGTAATGCTGTTCTTCAGGAAATCTTCCTTCTCTGACATCGTTAACATATGCCATAACTGCTTGTTTAATTAAGTCGCGTAGATTCACGTACTTCTTTGCAAAGAATGGCTCTATCTCGCTTAGTCCAACTATGTCATGTAGCACTATTATCTGACCATCGCATTCAGGTCCTGATCCTATGCATATTGTCGGTATTTTTACTCTCTTAGTGATTTCTGCAGCTACCTCAGCTACCGTGAACTCTATGACTATTGAGAATGCGCCAGCTTCTTCTAGAGCTTTTGCATCTTCCAGCAACTGTATTGCACTTTCCCAAGCCTTTCCCATGAGCTTATAGCCGCCTAACCTAAGCACACGCTGTGGCGTCAAGCCTATGTGTCCCATGACGGGTATGCCAGCCTTCACAAGTGCCTCAACCTTGTCAACAATCTCTACGCCTCCCTCGACCTTTACTGCGTCGGCGCCGGCACGTATGAGCTTTGTAGCATTCTTCAAGGCATCCTTCTTACTTGTCTCGTAGGTCATGAATGGCATATCAGCAACTATGAGGGCACGTGGCTTAGCATTGGCTACGGCCTGTGTGTGTCTTATTATGTCTCGTAGAGTTGCATGATGTGTAGTTGGAAAACCGTACACGTTCATTATGACAGAATCTCCAATCAGTATACCATCAACTCCTGCCTCATCGACAATCTTTGCAGTTATGTAATCGTATGTTGCTATCATGACTATCTTCCGCTTCCCCTTGGCTTTCAGGAAATCCGTCACTGTCACCTTCTTTCTCTCTGCCATGCTCATTCTGAGTGTGTCTGACTATAATATTTCGACCACTGTACTATACTTCTTAATAATACGTGTAGAAAACACTACATGACATGCGTGTACTTACCTGTGTTAAGCTTAGCTTCTCTGCCGCACATAGTGTAAGTTCAAAGTTATCTGAGAAATGTGCAGTAGTTCACGGACATAACTACACTGTGGAACTATGTTTTACATCAGAAAACCCACTTCCATGGGTACACGATTTTGCCAAACTCAGGGAGATTTCCAAGAAAGTAATTGACAGGCTAGACCATAAGTATCTCCTTCCTGAAGACATATGTAGAGAGGCCAAGATTGAGATTCCTGGTGTCAAGCCATCAATGCTGTGTCTACCTGTACGTGAAGTCACGTCAGAGGAGCTTGCAATTTACATAGCTAGGGAAGTGTCTAACATACTCAGTAAGGAACTTCCAAATGTTCGCTTAGTCAGAGTTAAACTATTTGAAAGCGATACAAGTTTTGTAGAGATAGAGCTTCTATGATTACACACTTCATAAGTATAAAAGTCATTAAAGGTAAGGATGTTCCACATAGCAAGCGTCACATAGTGATTCTTCTGATCTTAGTGGCTTTAATGATCATTATATTGACACTGCTTCTATGGTACCATGCACAGTCTCTAGCTACTTAATGAATTTCTCTATAAACTTGTTCAATTCAGAGCTAATGTATTGACATCTCTCTTTCCATTTCGCATAGTCTCTTTCTCTGTCGTATACAATCTTTCCATTAACTATAGTCATGGCAACGTCTCTGCCTGTGGCTGCATATACAATGTTCGATAGTACATTGTCCATTCTAAGAGGCTGCAGATAGGGGCTCTCAGCATCTATCAGCACTAGGTCGGCAAGGTACCCTTCCTCGATGTTGCCACCCTTTAACTTAAGCAATCTGTAGCCACATAGTGTCGCTGCTCTAAGCACATGAAGAGCCTTGATTCTGGTGTCCCAGTAATTGTTCCTCTGTAACAGGACTGCAGTCTTCATTTCTCTGAACATGTCTAGGCAGTTGTTACTTGCGGCTCCGTCTGTGCCAATTGTGACGTTTATTCCAGATGCTATCATCTCGAAGAATGGAAAGAATCCAGCTGTTGCAAGCTTCATGTTAGATACAGGACAGTGAGTAACTGTTGCACCACTGAATCGTATTAGCTCTATCTCCCTGCTTGTGACCCATCCGAGATGTACAAGATGTGCATGTTCATTAAGTACACCTAAGTCATGAAGTATTTCAACAGGGAACTTTCCGTACTTTCTCTTAGCTTCGAAAACTTCTTTTCGAGTCTCTGATACGTGTATGTGTAAATTTGTGTTTAACTTCTTAGCGAGCTCTGCAGCTGCCTTGACGGTATCTAGAGAGCATGTGTATATACTGTGGACATTTACTATGGGTATTATTAGCTCGTCATTACTGTACTTTCTATGAAATTCCTCTATTTCTCGTAGGCACTTATCCGCACTATAAAGGACCTCTATGAGCGGTGGGCCAAGAGCAGCTCTTATACCCATCCTCTTAGCTACCTCTGCGGTTACTTCTGGGTAGAAGTACATGTCGACAAAGGCAGTTGTACCCGTTGACAGCATCTCCATTATTGCAAGCTCACTTGCAAGCTCTATGATACGTGCATCTAGGTGACGCTCAACTTCCCACATTCTGCTGAGCCACTCATGCAGCTCAAGGTCATCACAGTATCCCCTGAGTAAGACCATGGGTGAGTGAGTATGAGCATTGACAAGTCCTGGCAGTACAACGTAGCGTGAACAATTGACTATTTCATAATCTTTCTCGCTTATATTAACAGTGTCTGCTTTTGCTATTCTTTCAATTTTTCCATTTCTTATCAATACATCAACGTCTTTCAACACCTCAAGAGAGTCTCCACTCCACCTCAGGACAAGCTTACACTTCCTCAGTGCTAGCCCCTCTGGATTACCCATACGTAAATCATGTTGTAGAAACTGAGCATCTTAACATTACCAAGCCTTGAGAAGACCTTACATATACCAATAGGGTCAGGTAAGTTAGGTAAAAATTTCCATAAATTAACATAAGCACAGAATGACCTTGGCGAGAACACCAACGATAAGAATGGTACAATAATCGCAAGATGCAAGATTAGCAACATCATACTAATTGCCACATGGGATCTCCAGAAGTCAACTATCACTATTCTAGAGAATCTATGTGTAATAAATTTGAGTTCTCGCACAAATTTAGCTATATCTACATGTCTAAGCATGTACGAGCTCAGGACATTGTCAATTGAGCCTTCTCTCAGACACATGAGTTCCGCAGAACAACAAACATAGTCAATGTTAGTACTGCCTCTATATTTCTCTAATGCAATTTTGAGACTTGAAAATGATATGTCTACCAATACGATATTGACATCTTTATACTTTGAAAGTATGTATGGAACGTTTCTACCTGTTCCACATCCAACATCAAGTATTCTCAAAAACTTCTCACGAGTATTATTTAGAAATTTCGTATACTCTCTTCGAAAATAATCATCAAGACCTAAAGTCATGGCTAGCGCCATAGCGTCATAGTTGCCTACCTGATACACAATCTCATTAAGCTGTGCAAGCCGATGTCCCTCATGCTTTCTAGACACGTTTCTCACTATGACGATAATGGAGATATCTTGATCTATTCATGTTAAGTATGTAATGAAAAGATTTCAGGTAATTGACCTGTCTCAGGAAATTAGGAGTCTCTCAACTCCAATGTTCCCAGGCTATCCACAGCCACTGAAGACAATGTACACAACGATCGAGACCGCTGGATACAATTCGAATGTATGGATCTTCGTTGAGCATACCGCAACGCATGTAGATGCTCCACTTCACTTCATTAAAGATGGGGCATCGATCGACAAGATGCCTATTGACACATTCATAGGTTGGGCAACTGTGCTAGACTTCTCCTGGAAACCACCTAGGTCCCTAATAACTAGGCAGGAGATTCGGACATACATAGACAGACTAAGAGGCAAGGGGATCGAAGTAGGTGAAGGATGGATATTACTCATTCACACAGGATATGGTGCTAAAGCAGGAACACCAGCGTGGTATGACTATCCTGGACTTAGTGAGGATGCTTGTTTGTACTTGCTTGAACTTAAGATAAAGGCCATAGGCACAGATGCGCCAAGTCCAGATCGTGAACCATTTCCTGCACATACAATACTTCTGCCACGTGGAGTAGCAATTTATGAAAATCTAACGAACCTAGAGAAACTTATAGACAGGAAATTCCTGTTCGTTGGGCTTCCTTTAAAACTGGTTGGAGGTACAGGAAGTCCCGTGAGGGCTGTTGCTATACTATTTGAAGAATAGTTGTAGCTAACTCCCTTACCTTATCTTATCAGGTGGTACTATCTTGTTAGTTATGAGGTACTGCTTCAGGTGTGACAGGTCTCTGAAGTAGCCACCCTTGGCCATTCTGTACAGTTTTCTCCAAGTCTTCGCATCGATTATTCCATTGTCCTTCAGGTACTTCAAGTATCTTCTCAGTGTCCTTATCCTGTTTATCCAAGCACGCTTAGGATCTTCACGTGCACCTTTGGTTCCTTTCCTGCTACCAGGACCTCTCCTCTTGCCCTTCTTCTTTTTCTCGTGAAGTATTCTCCATCTACCTCTGCTGTTTCCTTTCTTAGGCTCAACAACAATTAGACCCTCCTTGATTAGCCTACGCACATCTGCCCTAGTGGAGACTTCTTCGAGTCTTGGAAGTGCCTCAGGCAGTATCTTAACGCGAGATTCTCCAACGCCAAGTATCTCAGCTGCTAATCTCCTTACGTCTACCATGGTTACTCACCGTACTGGAGTCCTAGGAGCTTTTTAACTTCCTCTTCACTTGTGACGTTCAGAAGTTCCATCATGTCCTTATACGTTATGTTCAGTACCTTTATTCCACGTTCAAGAGCTTTCTTAATAATTTCTATTCTCTTTCTCTTACTCACGGTACTTGCTATTATTATTGCCTGTCTCGATGGATCAATCTTATTGAGATCCTCAGGTCTGAACACTCTAACTGGCTCAAAACCTGATGGATGAAGACCCCTCACAGCTTTGGGCTGTCTGTACCCAATTTTGACAAGTGGAGGATAGCCCTTTATCTGGTGCCTGATCTTGTTATCAAGACCCTTTGGTCTTCTCCATCTTTCCTGTCTTGCAATTCTCCAGAATCTCCACTCATCCATCCTCATCCATCTTGGCTCCCTCCTCTCCATGAGCATCCTGAGTTTAAGCAATCTAGCTTGCTCCCTGGGCAGCTGACGCTTCATCTTCAGGATATCCCTTAGCTTAGTGGCAAGCTGTGCAACCTCGACATTAGCTTCAGTAGACTTTGCCTCCGATGACATGCTTAGCAATCTGACTCTCACAGGGTAGAATATTTAAAATTGTCGTACCTCGAGCACAAGAACGCCCATCGATCTAACATTATCGTACTTAAAACAAATTCCTATGAGACAACAACCTAACAGTTATATCACATAACTTCATAATTTCTTTGTACAGTGAACCGTCATAATTTTAGAACTAATAGGTAGACCGTAGTAAACACGAGATAGCGTAGTAGGTAATCCCAAAAAGTAATTTCAGATTTTTTAGTTGTGTAAGAAGTTTAATTTTGTTAAGTCAACGACTAGTTATCATCGTATTCTAAGACTAGGATGTACTTCCAGTGGGAAACCTAGTCAAGTTTCTAAAATGTAGGGATATGGTAATCTTTTAAAAAATTACCCTTACTGGCATGATAATGACAAGGCAAGTTACAGCATTTGCAATGCGAACACTACTTGAATTTACTCATAATACTATGGATTTGTTTTTCATATTTGTGTGGCCTATAATGTGGTATTTTATGATTGTTTACTCCCTTGTAGGTCCATTTGTTCCAGCAGAGGTTCTCGGATATTTAAAGGCTTGTATGGGCTTTGGTTTAGGTATCTTTGGTCTAATGACAGCATGTATAATAGCACTGAGTTGCTCACTTGTGGAAGATGTAGAAAAGGAACGTTACGAAAAATTCTCAACCTCGCCTGTAAGTCCCATCGCAGATTTTATAGGTAGAACGCTAGGTGCGTTCACAATAGCATTTTCATCTTTTGTTATAACACTTCTAGCAGCAGTATTTGATAAAGCACACTTTGTAATTAATAATATGCTGTACGCGATTGGTAGTACAGTCTTAGGTGTAGTTATGTCAGCACTATTTTGTACTGGTATTGCATTTCTTGTGGCATCATTTGTCAGGAGAGTAAGTACATCAACGATTATAAGCATCATGATATTACTGCTGCTATACTTGATCACAGGATATAATGGTGTTTATCCGAGAATAGTTCCTGCGAAAATTCAATTCCTTATTAATGTAATACCTACATCGTTCTTTACGCGTTATGCTTTAGCGTATTTGGTATCTATACCGAGTATTAAAGAATATTTGGGACCAGTAAAATTGGTAACAGATCCTCTCCACGTAGTTATGATATCGCTGTTGTCAATATTTGTATATGCGATTTCTGGCATAATCTTTATACGTAGATTGTACGGTAGCAAATGATGACAAAGACTATAGTAGAAGTAAGAGGCATATCAAAGACTCTTGATGACACAATGATAATTTCCGATATCTCGTTTAGCGTAGAGGAAGGAACAATATTCGCGATACTAGGACCTAATGGAGTTGGAAAGTCAACACTTCTAAAAATCATTGTTGGTAGATTAAGACCAGATAAGGGAGCTGTTTATGTACTTGGAGAAGAACCCTATAAGAAGCGAATTAAAGAGCTAAGCTATTTGCCACAGGGAAATGTATCAATTTATCATTTGACAGTAGGCGAGAATTTAAAATTCTATAAGCAATTATATGGTGTCAGTCAGGAACGTGTAAATTACATAATTAAACTGTTTGAATTAGATAGACATCTGCGTAAGCTAGTTCGTCATTTATCAGGTGGCTTTAGGAGACGTCTTGATTTAGCTATAACGTTTATGCCAGACGTCAAGCTGTACGTACTTGACGAGCCGACGATTGAACTTGACCCCATTATGAGAAAGAAGGCTCTAGAGCTCTTGAAGGAGTTCAAAAAACAGGGTAAGACAATAATTTTCACGTCACATATAGAGGACGATTTAGAAATAGCGGATGAGGCTTTTCTATTACCTGAGAAGAAGTTTATTAAACGTTAACTACCGTGATAGTACCGAATCCCTGCTTCTATTTCAATACAGATTTTAAAAACCGAAAAACCGAGAATATTTTCCGTGTCGTATATTTAAAATAATTTTTCAGTTAACTTGGGTATTTAATAAACGTAGGCAAGTAGGACGCCTCCAGTTCTCAGCTGTTTCGCCTCGTGGTGACTCATGACTCCTTTAGGAGTTGAAAGTATCAGGATGCCGACATCCTTAGCTGGTAGATACTTCTCCTCCCACTTCTGTATGTCACGCCACTTGACGGGGAATCTTGGCTTTATTACGCCACAGTCGTTTATCTTTCCTAGAAGCTGCACAATGAATTTGCCTCCTCTGCCATCGTCAATGTACTCGATTTCTCCAATGTATCCGTACTTCTGCATTACGCGAAGGACGTTACCCACAAGTTTCGAAATTGGCCATATCACAACCTGTTTGTGTCCTCTCATCTCTGCGTTCTTGATCATTACCATTGCGTTAGCAAGCACGTCTAGCAGTACCATACTTGTTGCTAACGATGTTTGCGACCTCTTATAAAATCTTGCTCCAGACTACAGCTACTGGGTGATGAGCAACTCCGTCGCTGATGAGTGATGACTTTTTCGGGGAACTGAGTGGTAATACATTAGGATGTAGGTGTTATCTCAGTAATATGTCATACAAAGAGGCTGTAGGACTAGTCCACGTCTGTGCACTAGTCCTGGCGCTATGCGTAGCAATTCATGTAGTAGTCGCAGACAGTTACATGGCTAATTGTCACAAACTTGGGTCATACATCCTGAATAAGGCACTGAAGTTGCTTAACAAGACTAAGGTTACGGAGAGCATGCTTCTGTTAACTAACGTTAAGTACATTCTCGTTGAAGGTACATCACTTGCATGTCTAGAGATGGAATTTGAGAAAGCAGGTTTTGTGGAGCTTCTAAATCTTGTAAATGTACATTCACCATTCTATTCAACACCATGGGTGTTCATGTATGATAATAATACAAAGCGAGCAGTGTATCTCGAACTTAATACACAGCAAGTTCTAAAATTCTTGAAGACAGGGCACGCAGAAGAAATATTCTCCAAAGTTAGAGTGTTCACATTTAACATATCTAAAATTATTACAGAAGGCCGAACGTGTCCCTCTAAGCTCTGGGCCTGGCTTGAGAGCAGCACAAGTAGCTCTTCAGCATTTTCAATACTCACAATAACGGCTGTATGGAGCAGAGGAGCACCTCCTGATCTGTTACTAGCAGCTGAGTTACATAATCACGTTTGTCCTGGCCTAATGTCAGGTATCATGATTTTAAGATACCTAGAGAAGACCCTCGAAGAGAAGTTCCGTGCAGGTACCAGAATCTTCATAGTTGCAGTACCCCCATGGTGTAAGGACGACGTCTATGTTCAGCTTCTAGATGCAACACCAGGCAAGAGGCGCATAATTGTCAAGTTTCTAACCAGGGAGGAGGAAGAGAAACTTCGCAAAATCTTTGGAGCAGACATGGCGGGCATTGTGATAATCTTAACAGGAAGCAGCGGTACGGGATATGTTGTAGCCTTCAACTGGACCAAGGTCTGGAAGATGCTTGGAATCAGCCCACAGTTACTCCATGGATCAACATGGTGGTGGTCACGTCTAGTTGCTGATCTACTGTTATTGAGATACCTTGACAAGCCTGAGAAGTTCGTCAGTATAGTTAAGACGTTCCCCG
>CAYPXK010000033.1:0-19596 GCA_964414695.1 uncultured Thermoproteaceae archaeon
TGAAATTAATAATAATGAAGCTAAGAGCATTAGAGAGACTGTATAGATTAATGAATATGACAAGAAACGTCACAACAATAAGGGTGATTAATGTTACAATGTATGGAATTCACATAATAAATCTGAAGAAGTATATAGAAAGATTGGAACATATGTTAGGAGTTATGCGTTATAGATTCGAGAAGTGCTTTGAGAAAGTTGTAGAAATGATAAAGAGACATGAGAAGATATTGAATAGAACAAGAAGACATGTCGTACACATAGAGAACGTGACTCCACCAAATGTATGGGGCATGCCCTCCAACATTGGCTGCGTAGGTAGTGAGAATGTCACTAGATGCGTAATTGAGAAAGTTACGGAGATGTACGGGGAGTGCATAGAGAAAATCAATTACACAATTTACGGAGGTAGGTACTGCATTGTTATAGTTCCAAAAGATGTCGAGTGTAGCATATACCTGAGACATGCATTGCCTAAGTACATAGGTGGCATACCTGTCTGTATACTACCTGTAAGTATACAGGGACATGCACACAGTCATAGTCATCCCGGCAAAATGCCAAGCCAGGTAGGTGGTCGAGGATAAGATTTTAGGAAGTAAAAATAGGGACATCGTACAAGTTTTTTAAATTCTCTTTTATCAAACTTTTTCTCGTTTTCTTTATAAAAATTTGCTTAATGTTTTTCTTACTATACCTATCCTGGTCTCGTCAGGGAACCCCGAACTCATCATACTCTTATCAGTAAACCGTGCTTTCATCACTATGGAGAACAGTTAATAGGCACGAATGTTATCGATCTCTTACTGATGATGAGCTCAGGCGGCACTGCAGTATGATGACTTTAGCCTTGTCTGAACTTTTTTGTATTTCTCAGAGTTACATTAGTCTCAGCTATGGGTGTTACTGAACTTGGAAAGCTTATACCTCCTGAAATTAGGAAGCAGGTAGATCTTAAGCAACTTCAGGGTAAGGTCATTGCAATAGATGCATATAATGCACTTTACCAGTTCTTAGCATCCATCAGACAGCCAGATGGAACACCTCTAATGGATTCTAAGGGCAGGATAACGAGTCATCTCAGTGGACTATTCTATAGAACTATTAACTTTCTTGAAGAGAAGATCTGGCCTGTCTACGTGTTTGATGGTAAGACCCCAGAGATGAAGCTCCTAGAGATTGCTAGAAGGAAAAAGCATAGAGAAGAGGCGCTTGAGAAGTGGGTAAAGGCACTGGAGAGAGGTGATAAGGAGGAGGCTAGGAAGTATGCGAAGAGAGCCCTGTTTCTCACAAATGAGATGGTTGAAGATGCTAAGAAGTTGTTAACGCTCATGGGAGTTCCCTGGGTACAGGCACCGGCTGAAGGTGAGGCACAGGCAGCATACATGGCACGCAAGGGAAGTGTGTGGGCTGCCGGAAGTCAGGATTATGATGCGCTTCTATTTGGTGCTCCACGGCTTGTCAGGAATCTCACGATTACAGGAAAGAGGAAGCTTCCTAATAAAGACGAGTATATTGAGGTCAAGCCTGAGATCATTGAGCTTGACGCCGTCCTGAAGGCACTGAAGCTGAAGGATAGGTCACAGCTCATTGATCTCGCCATACTGTTAGGCACGGACTACAATCCTGATGGAGTGCCTGGCATAGGTCCACAGAGAGCTCTCAGACTGATACACGAGTTTGGCAGCCTAGAGAAGATGCTCAACACTGTTCTGAAAAATGTGGAGTTTCCTGTAGATCCACTTAAGATAAAGGAGTACTTCCTCAATCCACCTGTTACAGACGATTATAAGGTGGAGTTTGGCGAACCTGATGAGAAAGGTCTCATAGAGTTCCTCTGTCATGAACATGACTTCAGCAAGGAGAGAGTGTTGAGAGGAATTGAAAGGTTGAAGAAAGCTCTTGCTAAGAGAAAAGAATCGAGAATTGACTTATTTTTCTAGACCTAGGCTAAACCTAAGCATAGGTTTTTGTATTATCTCCTGTACAGTGTAGAAGGTGTCTACTTGAGCGTTAAGAGCCTAGTAGCAGCATATAATGAGCTGACGAAGCTTGACCTGAGGGTACTGAGAGTCATCGAGGTAGCTCATAGAAGGTACGAGTGGGTACCAATGGAGATCATAGTGAAGTGGAGTAATAGGCCTTGGGAACTTGTTGCGAAGTCTCTGAAGAAGCTCAACGCGCTTGGAATGGTCATAAGATGGAAAGGAAACTACACAGGTTACAGACTGACATACACAGGCTATGATGCACTTGCACTTCACACACTTGCAAAGAGGGGAGTCATAGAGCGGCTTAGTCCCACTCCTCTCGGTGTCGGAAAAGAGAGCGACGTCTATGTTGCAGAGGACCCAGCCGGGAACAAGCTTGTAGTTAAGTTTCATAGACTTGGAAGAACAAGCTTCAGGCAGACTCGAAAATTCAGGATATGGGTTGGCGATAGGAGACACATAACATGGCTATACGAGTCCAGACTCTCAGCACACATGGAGTACAAGGCACTTGTCATGACCTACAATGCTGATGTACATGTTCCACGTCCAGTGTCCGTGAACAGGCACGCAGTCGTCACACATTACATAGAGTCTCTCAGACTTGTAGAAGTTAGACGAGGATTATCAAATCCTGACGAGGTACTGGCAACAATATTGGAGGACGTTGCCACTACATATAGAGAGGTTGGAATAGTACATGGTGACCTGAGTGAGTATAACGTTCTGATAAGTGTAGAAGATGAGACACCCTACATAATTGATTGGCCACAGTGGGTACCAAGAACATATAGAAACGCCATAGATTTACTTAGGAGAGACTTAGAGAATATACTAAAATTCTTTGAAAAAGAGTACGATCTCCATGTAGATCTTGATGTAGCTATTAAATGCATAACAGAGAATATTGAAGTTGGGGAGTTAGAACTAGAAGAGGCTTTTGAAAAAATGCTAGGAACAAAAGAATTACGTGAATACGTTCTTGGAGATACAGAAGAGAGTATAGAAAAGGAACTTGATAAGATAGAGAAGGAGTTTTCAGAAACAGGAAAAGAAGAGCAGGAAAAAGTTAAGATGAAGAGCTTAGACAAGGAGGAAAAAGTAGAGAGTAAAGAAGAGGCTTCAACCTCCCAAAGTGATGATAATCCGGCACCCTGACTAGATGAAGATGGGTATCCTAGCTGACTCCCCTTTAGGTAATTTTAGCAATATTTTGGAACAAGCTTAACTTTCTTTATATGCATTCTCCACGAATATTCTGTCTCTTTAACTATTTCATAGTCAAGTATTTCAATGCGTTTTTTGAATAGAGGAGCATCAATAACTAAGGTCTCTGCTTCTCCCCCCTCGAAGGCTGGATTGAAGCCGAATTTTCTTGATAATTGTATTATTTTCTCCACGTCCTCGCTCGTCAATACTTTACCTATCAAGGATGGGTCTAGTCCCATTACGTTTATTGATGTTATCACTATTTTGAAACCGAATTCTATTAAGTCCCTCATGTACTGCTCCTGGTTCTTGCGCCACAGTGGTGAATATGTTCTTAGTCCAACTTCTTCGCATACTATGTTTATGTTCATTCTCTGGTAATCCGAGAGTAGTGCACCTGTTACAAGTCCTTTTATTTTAAATTTTGATTTAGCTTCTTCAAGTGCTCTCTTGAGATCTTGAAGCTCTACATCTTTTTCACCTGAAGTTTCTACAAATATCTGAGGTAACTCAATGGCCTCTGCTTGTATCTGTGTTAGATCGATACAGGGGTAGTGAAACATCCAAGACTCTGTAGATTTTGGACGTAGCGTTATTAGACACGACACTTCAAAACCGTGGAGCACAGCCCAGTGGTATGCGAATGTGCTATCTTTGCCACCGGAGAATAGGACACCTACGCGCATCGTGACCTTAGGCAAGTTTAGAATTCAAATACTTCAAATCCTGCTCGATATATGAAGTCAAGTAGTGAATCAAGGGATCTGCCACGCTTTTCAGGAACAACGAGGTAAGCTACTCCTTCCTGAATGAACACGAATGCCGTGTTCCTGAACGTGCGCGTCTCCTCAAGAATCTGGTGATAATATTCGGCAAACTCACGTCTAAATGGCATTGATAGAACTACGAGACGTGCAACATTTGCACAGTATCTCTCGAATCTTCGTGTCGGCACAAGCCAAGGTGCCACAATTATGATGCCATGTTGGCCCGGTCCAAAGGCGAGACATGTGACAAGCGCACCAATGCGCTTACTGTACTTCGTGTGGCCTATTCCTATGTCTAGACTGCGTAGAATTTTCTTAGCTCGAGATTGTTTAAATGCGTGGTAGGTTGTCCGAAACTCTTCAATATCTATCAGTGGGTTAAATACAAAGTCGCCTAGACTTTCGCTGTACTTTACTATCTTCCTGATGTGTAGCGATTTTAGTGCATTATCATATTCTATTCCATACAGTTTTTCGAAGAATTCAACGTTGACTTGAGAACCTTCAAGCCATGCCTCAAGTACAGCAAGTCCCGTTAGATTGTGCTCAGCCTCATCTAGCAATAGCTCAACATCAGGACTCTCGAGAGAGATGTTGCTTATAAGAAACTGAGGAACTGTCACATATCCCTCTCTTACATGAATAAGAACGCCCTCTCTCACGAGTTTCTCAACGTCAACATTAAGTTCAAGAAGGTTGTAAAGATCTTTAATAGTCTGTTCAGGTACTGGTTGATAATTTCTTCTCATGAAATACCTTATTAGAAGACTTACAGACCTATCAGTAACCTCTCTCTGAATTCTATACTTCTCCAAGAGTTTCTGAATAGCCTCATATGGATCTCCCTGAGCTTCCTCAACTACATACCTGACAATCTCCCTAGCTTTATCAAGCAGCTCCCGAGCCTTATCTCCAAATCTTATGCTAGCGTCTTTCTCAACAACACTCTCATCCTCTGCTACAAGTAGATGATACGCAAGCTCAGCAACAGTGTCCTCGGTCATCTCCTAGTCTGTCCTCAATCCCTGTGACATCCTTTTAAACCGTAGTCAGGAAAGGAGACGAGATGGAGGATGTAACATTCTCACTGAGAGAACTTATGCATAGACTGACAGACAAGGGAGACGAGAATGCACTTCGTGAGATACTTGCAATAATTTTATCTTCAAGAGAAGACTCTAGAAAACTCTCAATAATAATGCAGCTTCTTCACGATGAGAAAACCTTCATACTAAGTGATACGGAAATTCTAAAACATAAAGAACTCGATCTATTGAAGAAAGCCTCGCTCTATCATGTATTGTATGAAATTGCTAGAGCATTTAAAGAGCATGTAGACTGCAAGTTTAACGTAGATGATTTCAAAAACTCCATACAAGAACTTAACCTGTCGGACTTCACAGAGCAGATAAAAGCCCTAGTAAAATGTGCATTAGAAAAGCGTGAAGATATCATAAACATTTTAGAGGACATAATTAAGGAAGTGAAATTACCTGACAAGAAGACGCCACCAGCATTAGGGTACTATCTAACAAAGTTTATCTTAGAGTCTCTACGAGATGTAATTAACATAATGAGGGAACTAACATGAGCTTACGAGAGAGAAAACTTGAGGAGATGTTTAAGAAGTTTCTAGAAAAGGTCTACGACATACTGACAAAAAGTCCAACGGAGTATCAGGGATTTTGGATTGCTTACATACCTGAGAGGGATGAAGTAAAAAAGTATGTTACAAGAGATGAAGCAATAAAGGACATTACGAAGAATGAAAATGCAAAGTACATATTTTTAATTCAGATACCTTTTGAAACAGAAGAATCATTTAGAGGATTTCAAAGAATGATCAGTAGGATCATTGGAAAAGAACTTGTGTTGAAGAAGGAGGAGGAAGAATAACTGATCTTCATCTGACTAGTGCGTAGCTACTAGCTTCTGCTCCTCCTGTTTCTCCTGTTCTTCGGCTAGTTTTACTAAGTCTCCTAACCATGAGTAATTTTCGCTTAGCTTGTAGAGGAACATCTTCTTACTTGGCTTAATGCATGTGACTATGCCAAGGCTTTCCAGTTTCTCTAAGTATTTCCTCACGTTTTTGGGCGCCATGCCAACTTCGCGAGCTATTCCTCTCAGTGATAGACAGCCTTTCCTGGCTAGTGCAAGTACAATTCTAACATGAATAGATTCCTGAGACAATAATCTCAATAACTTGATAAGTTCTAGAATAGTCCTGTCTGAAGTAATTACTTCTGTGCTACTCATCTCACGTTACTATACCTCTTAACCAACTTATAAGTTATTGTTCATGTAATAAAAATACGAGATAGTTTAACACAGAGCAGACGTTACAAGGTAGGTCTTATTACCCTACCTTTGAGCTAGTCAACGCATGGAGATTAAGCTTCTCGCATTTGATAGCTTTGGCGTCAGGTCACAATCAACGTTCATTCAGACGCGCGATGTCATTATTCACATAGATCCTGCAGTATCTCTAGCGCCACTCAGATACAAGCTTCCACCACATAAGAAGGAGGTTCAGCGACTACTAGAGTGTGCTAGAGTGATAGAAGAGCATGCGAGAGATGCTGAAGTAATAATTATTACACATTATCATTATGATCATCATGATCCAGGCAAACTGGTACCACTTGACATATATCGAAACAAGATTGTGTACATTAAGCATCCCGAGGTTAAGATAAACCGTAGTCAGATGCAACGTGCAGCACGTTTCCTGAACCTAATAAAGCCTCTCGCCAAGGAGATCAGGATAGCAGACGGCAACTCGCTCACAGTTGGTAAGACAGTGATAAAGTTCTCTCAGCCAGTTCCTCATGGTGTAAATGATAGGCTTGGCTATGTTGTTGAAGTGTCGATCTCCGATGACGAGCAGAAGGTCCTCTACACATCAGATGTTGAGGGACCTCCACTGCCTGAACAGGTTCAGTTCATTCTCGATGAGAGACCTGACCTGCTCATAGTGGATGGTCCTATGACGTATATGCTAGGCTTCCGATATAGCAAGAAGGCGCTTGAAGCAAGTATTCAGCATCTCAAGAAGATCATAGACTCCGGCGTCAGGACAATAGTCATAGACCATCACTTCATGAGAGATCTAAAGTATCGTGAGAGGCTATCAGAAGTATACACATACGCTGAGCAGAAGGGCGTGAGAGTCATATGTGCGGCAGAGTTCATGAATAGGCCCATAGAGATGCTTGAGGCAATGAGAGACAAGCTATATCAGGAAGAGTATGCTCCCGGTGAGATACCTGACAACATTAAGGAAATCCTAGAAGAGTAATGGTACGACTGACGAACACGTTTACAACACGTGAGCGTACTTTACAATAATTGACAGTATACAAGCAGCAAATCCTAACAGTACTAGCGCCTTTGTGCTCAGCTTAAGAACTTGATCTATCCTGAGTCTCGGATATGCTGCCCTCAGAAACACCATGAAGAAGCTAAGTATCACAGTCTTGACATAAGTCCATCCTGTTGCAAACATTGGCGATATTTCTGCACCTGGACCCCACCATCCTCCCAAGAACAGGCATGTCCCAAGGAGTGAATATGTGTATATTTCGAGGTAGACGCTAAACATTGCTAAGGCAAACAGCGAGCCAGAGTACTCAGTGAAGGGCCCAAACACGATCTCCGTCTCAGCTTCAGGAATCTCGAAGGGGAACCTGCTTGTAGCCATGAGTGCACATATTATGAATAATATGAACGATAGTGGATTAACAAGCGCGCCCGGTATGTATCTCTGATGTAGAACTATGTCAACTATGCTTCCCGTACCGTACATTATTACAACACTGATAATTACTAGAATTAGCACAACTTCATACGACAGTGCTTGGAGAACCTCTCTAACTGTTCCAATGTATGTAAATTTGTCGCTTGCAACCCATCCAATAAGTGCTACTATTAGACTAATTGCAAGAAGTATCGCAAGAACAATAAATAACGAGTACGAATTATCAATAATTACGAGACCTGGTGCAATAGGCATAAACGCTACAGGTAAGATCGCTAATGTGTCTAACAATATTGGAAGTGCTACATATAGAAACTTGTTAACTTCATGTGGTATTACTGGCTCACTCAATATAAGTTTAATAAAATCTGCAACTGGCTGAAGCAAGCCTTCTAGTCTCTTGCAGATCCTGTAGGGACCATACCTATGCTGTACCAGTGCAGCGATCTTGCGCTCAAACCATACACATACGAGAGCTACGATACCTGCAGCAAGGAGACCAGGGGCAACTATTGCAAGGTAGAGATCTTTCAGGAGCATTCTTTAGTGAATCTTCCTCTGTGGAAAAGCTCTTTCTAGCGATTTATCTAGAAAGAAAGTACTTTTACATTCAGGATTTCCTCTGAACGTTACTCCAAACATCTCGTAACTCTCTCGTTCAAAATAGTCAGCTGCTGGATAGATATCGCATATTGTATCTATCTCAGGCTTATCACGTGGCACTGCAACCTTAACATGTATTAAAATTTTTGATAGTTCTACGTTCTCTAAACTGGTAAATGTGTAAAGTAGCACAAATTTCCTACTTTTTGGAAAATCCACCACATTTATTGTTAGTAACGTTGTGAAGCCCATACTCTTTAGAAGCTCAGCAATTTTTCTAATATTTTCTGGATCTGCACTACATAAGATTCCATTCTCTGTAATTTTCACGTACTTGAAGAGTCCTGTGTTCTTTAGCTTTGTAGCTAGTTCTTTAGTGGTCATTCCCAACACTTCATGACAGTTCTACTTTTCAGAAGTTGCTCAGTATAGTACGTGTAGGATGCCTAAGATAATATTCCAACCATATAACATTGAGGTAGAGGTTGACCCTAACACAAGCATCCTCGAGGCTGCACGAAAAGCAGGAATCTACATCAGGAGTCTCTGCGGAGGAAGAGGATCTTGTAAGAAGTGTCTCGTTAAGCCAGTTTCAGGATCGTTCAAGTTTGATCCTGATGCCGTAGTTGGAGATCTTGTACTTGCCTGTAGAGCCTACTGCGTAGGTGACGTGTGTCAGGTCTTTATTCCTCCAGAGACCAGGCTAGGAATTCAGAGACTTCTAACTAGGGCCAAGCTTACACTTGAGGTAGAGCCTCTTCCAAGGATCACCATCAGACAGGAAGACAGCCTCTTCTCAATAGTGTACATTGACGAGAATAGACCAGTAAGAAAGTGTAGAGGCGCCGAGCTCCGTGCCTACGGTATTGCTGTCGATATTGGAACTACGAAAGTTGCAGTATACGTAGTTGATCTGTTCACTGGTAAGATAGTTCGAGAATATGGCTTTCAAAATCCTCAAATGACCTATGGAGACGATGTCATATCTAGGATAGAGTTCTGCAGAAAACATCAGGACGGTGTAAAAATTCTTCAGAAACTCATTGTGGGTAAAATAAACGAGGTAATAGAAGAGTTCTGTAAAGAAAATTCTATAGATATAGAAGATTTCATCGATGGCGTCATTGTTGGTAATACGGTGATGATGTATCTATTCTTAGGAAATCCTGAAGTCGTCAAGCTCGTGGACTCCTCCTATAGACCACCTAGGAGCTTCTACATAGTTAAGTCAAGTGATATCGGGCTGAGGATAAATCCTGAAGCAACGGTCTGCGTGTTGCCATGTGTAAGCAGGTACTTCGGGAGTGACCTTGTGGCAGACGTCCTGGCGGTTAAAATGTACGAGAAGGATGAACTACAGCTACTGCTTGACATAGGTACAAACACGCAGGTGATTGTGGGATGTCGTGAATGGATGATAGCAACATCAGGTCCAGGTGCCACAGCCTTTGAAGGCTGGGGAATAACTTGTGGTGTAAGAGCTACTGAGGGAGCAATAGAGCAGGTGAAGATAGAGGGAGACAAAGTGCTCTACAGAACCATAGGCGACAAGCCGCCGATAGGACTGTGTGGGTCCGGTCTCGTAGATCTGATAGCGGAACTGCTGAGAAACGGCATAATAGACGAGTCAGGTAAACTAAAGCCAAACCATCCCAGAGTACGTGAGCGTCCTGACGGTACTCTCGAGTTCGTGGTTGTTCCTCGTGAAGAGTCAGGTACAGGAAACGATATAGTGATAACACAGAGAGACATAGCAAACATACTCGACTCGAAAGCTGGAGTCTGTGCACTCATTGCAACACTTCTAAGAAAATTAAGAATATCTATCAAGGACGTAGAGAAAGTTTACATATGTGGAGGATTTGCAACATATCTAAATCTACAGAATGCAACATACATAGGTCTCATACCAGAGTTTCCAAATGCGCAGGTTGAATATATTGGAAATGGAGCTATTGCAGGAGCATACATGGCGCTTGTAAACTATGAACTTAGATTAAAAGCGGAGGAAATAGCGAAAACAATAACGTATGTGGACATGGTTAACGATGCAGAGTTTTTAGAAGAGTACAATGCTAATCTATGCTTTCCAGGTAAGAGAGAACTCTTTCCAAGTTACTACGAGTCTCGTACCTAAACTAAAAACTAGACTATGCCAAGTCTCTCACATATTGTCCTGACTGCCTGATATGCAGGAGAGTCTTCAGGAAGCTCAAGCAGTGGACGTCCCTCTAGGTTGAATTTTCTAACATTCTCGTCATATGGAATCACGCCAAGAGGTTCAGCACCTACCTCTGCTGCAAGGTCCGCAATAATTCTCGGGTCAATGCCCATGTTTCCAACTATTCCAATTCTAGTTGCCCTGTATCCCATCTTCCGTGCCAGGTCTACAATCTTTTTCACTGTGCTTATGCCCATTCTTGAGGAGTCTGTAACTATCAGGAGAATGTCGACATCCTGGTCGACGCGTCTCTGTATATGTTCTAGCCCTGCCTCACAGTCCATCAGGACAATGTCATAGTTCTTTGCCAACATCTGCATTATCTGCCTGAGGACAGCATTAACATAGCAGTAGCATCCCTTACTCTCTGTACGTCCCATGACAACGAGATCAAACCGGTCAGTCTCGACAATGGTCTCGTACACGTATGCTTGAAAGAGCTCGGGAGGAAGTGACATTAGTTCACCTTTCTCAGTCTTCTCTTTCAGTTCCTCGACAACGTCGCCTACCGTGACCTCGACAGGTATGCCCAGTACATCAGGAAGATTTGATGCAGGATCCGCATCTATGACAAGCACAGTCTTATCAGTTCTCTCAAGAATAACCTTAAGCATCAGAGCGGTGATCGTAGTCTTACCGGTGCCTCCTTTTCCGCTAATGCTAATTGCAAGTGTCACTTTAGTGTCTACACTACTAGGCATATTAATAAGCTTAGCTAAGCAAGATGTCGAACCTCAATAAAGAACCTGTAAATTAATCTGTCGAGTTTCGTAGAATTGATAGAGAAAATTTATCATCAAGGTTAAACTTCAACTTCTCATAGAGAAATATTAATAAGTTATAATGGTGTAACTTCACCTCTCGTGAGAACAACAGTAATAGTACTTGCATGTGTTCTAGCTATAATAGTAGTTGCAGCCATACTAGGAATAGCACATTATGAGGTCTCACCATTTGCTAAGATTGGATATAAAGCTCCACAGATACAGGTACACAAATATGCTCAGACAGACGAGGCAGCTAAGTTAATCTCTAAGGAACTAAAACTTGAGCTTCATCAGTTTAATCATAATGTACATTTAATGAAGTATCTACTGAAGCTGGCATTATACGCAATTAAGCATGGCTATGCTGCACCAAAGCTTGTCCTTGTATTTAAGCTAGACTCTGCACATAGTAGACATGTCATAATATTTGGAAATTACTATAGAACCTACTTAACAAAGCGCTCGCTCGGAAGAAGGGCTCACGCTATTAAGGTCTTGACACGTGTACACGGTCTGAAGATAGTTGATAAGTATGTAAACTTTGTATCGCAAGTCTTTAGAAGAGTATTTGATAAGAATGTTGCAGTAACACCTTTGGTATATTCAGGAGATCTGCTATACCTTGACGTAGCAGTGCCAGTGAAGGAGCTCTCTTCTAAAATTGATATCCTTGCTAGAGATCTTGCTTCACTGATCAAGGAGGGTCTAGTGGGATTTGCACCTGACTACAAGGTTGCGATTCCTGAGCTTGACCTCAAGGGTGGCGTTAGGACATACGTGAAGTACCTGTTTAAGTTACTGTCATTACACAATCTCACAAAGATACGTAGAATATTTGCGAGAATGGGCAACTTTACACCTTATCCAGTACTTGAGCCAGGAAAGACTTACCCATTCATTGGCAAGTACCCGACAACGTTGCTTGATGTTGAGAAATTCATTGATGCACTGCCACTTTACAGGGAGGGCATTAACGGAAGTGGCGTCATAATATACATACTGGACACAGGCGTGGCATACGATCATCCATCACTCGAGGGCAAGGTCATAACATGTGTAAGCTTTGTTCCTGACGAGCCAACGTGCTATGACTATAACGGACATGGAACATGGGTTGCAGGCATAGCAGCAGGACGTGGAGTAGACTCAGAGGGCTTCTTCAGCTGGTGGGACCTCGTAGTCAAGTACTATCACATCAGTGCAGACGAGATGAGTGGAGTAGCCTATGGGGCCTACATTGGCGCAGTCAAGGTTCTGAGCAGATATGGATGGGGCTACCTTGACTGGGTCGTCAGAGGAATATACTTTGCAGTTCAGGACTGCATTAACAAGACCCTGAATGGGACAGCTAAGGCGTGTGTCATATCCATGAGCCTTGGCGCGATTCCATGGACAATACCTGACTATGACCCACTTTACTGGGCTACACTGTACGCAATGGAGAATGGTGTAGTTGTTGTAGCAGCTGCAGGTAACGAAGGTCCAGGACACTTCTCACTATCGACGCCTGGACTACTGCCAACAGTCATAGGAGTAGGCGCAGTTTACCTGACAGGTCTGCCAACGTTCTTCACAAGCAGGGGGCCAGTACCCTATGAGCTCTACATGAAGCCTGATGTGGTTGCACCCGGTGCAGCAATTCTTGGACCTTGGAACGAGTGGTATGACAACATCTACTACCTAGAGGCATGGGGCACATCTGCTGCTACACCAGTAGTCAGTGGCTCAGTTGCATTACTGCTATCACTGTGGGCAAAGTACAGCAAGTACCAACTCATATTCTATGGTCCAAACGTCACATACGCTGTACTGGCTGCCCTGATTAAGACTGCGAGAATGCCAAAGGTGTCAAAGGAGTACTCAATGTATTACCTTGACCCAGCCGCGTACGGTGCTGGAATAGTGGATGTTGCAGCTGCGGCAAAGGCTCTGCTAGATGCCCTGAGGCATGGTCTGGTCATTGCAGCGTTCATGCCACGTGTAATTAAGTGGGACACACCGCCAACAGTGACACTGTTCCCAGGAGACTGGAAGCTGCTTGCCGTCAGGATAATTACAACAGTGCCACTTGACAAGGTTCAGCTAGTAGTCGTGCATGGTGGCAACATTGCGCAGTGGGTTGTTCCAAAGCCAACATTTGACACAGGTCTTCCACTGCCAGTGTACATGGGCTTCAACGTCCTGGTGCCAGTCATCATAAGGTGGAAGGACGTGTACACACTGGGATCCGTATGCGATCCTGAGTTACTGTCGATGGCTCTGCCATCACTCTACGGAATGTGCTATCTGAGGATAGTCCTACCAACAAGACCTGTCAGGCTGCCGGACATGTATATTGCTGCCATAATGAAGGGTGCAGGAAAGGTGCTTGCAGAGGCACCAATCGACATTCACTACGTCAAGATGCCGAGAGGAACCGTGATCGCAGCTGACGTACCAGTCAGCATATGGCCAGGCTTGCTCGGCCTTGACTACTTGACACTGTACCAGTCACTGTACGGCGGTGAGGAAGTATCGTACACGTACTCCATGCCACTGCCAGGCTACTTCACTGCATGGGCAATAGCTGCAGAGCATGGTATCAGAATTGTGCCACTATCAGACCTCGTGTATCGTCTATCTAGCGGAGTAGCAAAGTATGGCCTATACATGGTGCTAGGCTCGCCACCTGACCCATGGTATGTCCTGGACATGGCAACATGTGGCGGTCACCTGAAGGGTGGAGTCTGGCTACTTAATGGACCTGTAGCAGATGTTGAAGGTCTAGGAATAAGAAACCTGTGGAGATTAGAGAGCTGCAGCTGGGTCTTCATTACAGGACTATCACTGTCAGGATATGGCATACACACATATCCAGGATATCAGCTAAGCAAGGATGTCAGTGTTGACGTTGCACCACCATGGTGGATGAGGGTACTGACAACATCTATCACGCCATCACCAATAACAAGGAATGTGCATCTCGTATGGATGCCATACGCTGCAGCACTCGCAGTTAAGCCACCTGCAAAGGTACTAGTCTATGGAGCAGACATGTACTTCTGGGACTGGTACATGTACAGTGGTCCAGTAATCGCAATTGACAGAACATCATGGCACGGCGGACTAATTGCTGCACTGGACCCATTCGCGTTCAGCCTTGGAACAGCTGCACCTGACCTAGTATGGCTATGGGCATTCTACCTATATGGATGGTCCATACCAACAGACAGAGCATTTGACAACATAAGACTAATGACAAACATCCTAACATTCATAGCAAAGTAAAACGGACCCCAAGTTATCTCAATTTCTTTTCTTTTCAAACTATCGCTCCTTTTTATTTCTTATTCCTTATCTTTACCTTTCTCAAACATTGATATGTACCTGTTTAGTGTAATTACAAGCCTCGTCAAGGCCAGTCTATGTCTAAGTATTGAACTTCCAACCTTCTCCCTTTCAATACCTAACTCATTAAGTATCCTCTCATAGGTATCCTTGTCTAGAACATTAACGAACTTATGTGTGAGTCCAAGCTCGTTAATAGCTTGGATAATAGCTTGAAGAGTCTCAGAGTTCAAGTGAAAGTAAGCAAATATGAGCTTATAATGATGTGCATGTCTTTCCAGGAATCTTCTTACTCTGATCTTTGTTATTTCAATATATTCTTTCTTTACCTCAGGAGTCTCTAACCACTCAGGCCAATCATATGAGTCAAAAGGATACTCCATATGAAATTCGTAAGGTACAACACCAGGAGTACTCACAACTACTAAATGAACCTTCTTATGCCACGGATAGGGAGCTAACGCACTTAGGATGGCCCTATGTGTTGGAGACTTTGAGTAAGGCTTCCTATATGTACATGGTATAAAAAGAAGATACTTCTTCTCAGGCGGAGGTCTATAAAACCTCAATATATAATCCTGCCAAACCTCAAAATGAGGATGTAGAAGAACATCTTTCCCTACTCCAACTATCTTCATTCTCATTCTCTGCGGTATCTTTGGTATAAATCTGAAATTCTCACAGTCAATCTCCACCTTAGGGTTTGAAACCCATTCTCCCACAAGTTCTAAAAATTCTTCACACGTTAATGGTCTCCACCTCATAACAATCCAGTCCTTTATGAGTTCTGAATGTTCATGCGGATAGGCATTTATAACAACTACACTATCAGAAACTTCAGTAACTAGTTTCAGTGTTCTATCAATAACCTCTCTATGATATGTAGGATTATTGTAAAGTACTGGATGACCGTTGGCTAAGACGTAGGTTCTAACACCAAATCCATACTTACGAAGTTTTTCCACAGCACTTAGATAATCCCTTACCGTGAACCCTTTTCTATAGTAGTTAAGTAGGATATTGTCATCAGCTAATTCTAAGCCTATTGCAACAGTTATTTTTAAATTAAAACCTCTGATGAAGTTCAACGTATCATCATTTATGTACTCTGGTCTTGACTCAATCACAACATTCTTGAACGATCTTCCCTCAAGCTCAGTGAATAGCCATTTAACAAATTCTTGAGGGTATTGAGAAAAATCCAGTAGGCTTCCTGAGCAGAATATTTTCACTGTGTCAACGTCTTCTTTACACTTCTTCTCAAGTATTGTCAATATTCTAGCTTTGATTTTGTCGAGTGGAGTATCTGAGTAAATTTTTCCCCAGCCACAGAAGTAGCATTTTCCCCAGCTGCATTTCCTGTAGTGTAGCACAATGTTTATGCTACGCAACCTGTGCCCATGTGCCGAACTTGGTGATTAAATACCTTAATCTGATTCACTATGCACAGCGTGCTACTTCACATAGTTACAGGTAAAGGAGGGACAGGAAAGACGACGTTAAGCTGTGTACTTGGGCTTGGATATGCAGAATATGGAAAACGTACACTTGTAGTTTCTATAGATTTTGCACAGAATATAGACGATGTGCTTAATGTTAAGCTTGGAGAAGAGCCAAAGAAGATTGTAGATAATTTATACGCTGTCAGGATTGACATCGATAGAGAGGTCTGTCGATATATTGATTACGTATGTGATAAATTAAGCACGGTCTTTCCGCAGTGGTCTGTATATAATGTTGACAAGTACTTGACAATACTTAAGAATATGCCTGGAATCGAAGAACATGTAATTATTAACAAACTTACACAATTGATAGAGAATTTACAAAACTTTGATGTCATAGTTATCGATACACCACCTACCGGTGTTGCAGCTCGACTCATAACATTGCCAGAGACAATGACTAGATGGTTAGAAAGACTCATACAATTCCGCATGGATATAGTAAAACTTCGTGCATCATTAAGAAGAGAACCTAGCGAAGACCCTATACTAAACATTCTTAAGGAAGATTTCTGCAGGTTCAGCAAGGTATCAAGTCTCATTAAATCACACTCAAAGATAACTATTGTAACAACATTAGAGAAATTACCCATCCTAGAAGCTGCTAGAATAGTGAAAATGTTAAGAGAGTTCAATCTCAATGTCCATAGTATAGTATTCAATAAATGTGCTGAGGATATGCACATTGAGGATTTTGTTAAGATAATTCTCCAAGATGTAAATTATCATAACATTAGGATTATTAAAGTTCCAAAACTTGAGTATGAACCTCAGGGCTTAGATAAGCTCAGGACAATGCTAAACTATGTTAATGATATAATTACGAGTTAATCATGTACATATCAAGCATCGACCTAATAATAATAGTATCCTCAATAGCCGCGCTGACAATAGTCCACTTCTTTCAAGGACGTAGAATAAATCTCCTAGTTATGAGAACAGTTGCGCAACTACTTGAGCATGAGCTCAGACCCGTTGATAAAGAGTACACATTACTGAGTCTTTACTCAGGATTTCATGCAAGATACAGACTAGGAGATGGCAAAGAAGTGGAGACCTACCTGATACTTCTACCTCGCTACAGCATACTTTACTTACCCATAGCTAAGCTACTGAACAAGTACGACTCACTCATAATAATTCAAAGAACAGACAAAGAAATAAGAAAGCCAATAATACTAAAAAGAGAGAACGAGTCTAAGATAGTTAAAACAATAGTAGAAAAACATATAAAACATATACATCAAGAGAAACAGACAAAAATAGAACAATTAGAAAGACTAGTTGATGAAGATGTGAAACTGCTCGCAGCTTATGATAACAAGATAGTACTTGTGCAAAAATTAGAATTCACAAAACTAAAACAACAGATAAGAAAAGTACTTAGAATAATCAACACAATAGAGCTAATGACGTAACCCTTATTAACCTACACAACACCGTCACATAGACCAACCGCGGCCGTAGTCTAGCCTGGTCTAGGATGGCGGCCTGCCGAGCCGCTGAACCCGGGTTCAAATCCCGGCGGCCGCACCAACAAAAACACAACATCTTCAATTACACTTCCCAAGAACTTGTGCATGTACTTTCCAGAGTACACAGAGACATTGAATGTTTTTATTTCGATAATGTGTTATTGAAATGGAGAATTCTCAAGAATGTTCAGATAGATTTATAAAATGTATCTCTTTGAGTTAATGAGAGATGTTAGAACTTGAATGTGTTTTTGCTAGCTATGACGGTTCTGTTGTTCTTAAGGATGTCTCTGTGAAGTTTAGTAAAGGTGTTAATGTTATCTTGGGTCCTAATGGTTCAGGCAAGAGTACTTTGTTAAGGGTGTGTGCTGGTGTTCTTAGACCTGTCAGTGGACATGTGTATGTTGATGGTCGAGATCTATACAGAGAGGTCTCTGTTAAGTCATTGATAGGCTACTTGCCTCATCGTGAGGGTCTAATCGAGGATTTTACAGTTATTGAGAATCTGCTATTCTACGCACTGGCACATGGCTTGTGTAGAGATGAAGCAATGAGGCTTATACGTGAGGTTGTTTCATTTTTCGAGATTGAGAGTATAGTTAATAGGAAGGTAGCGACCCTTAGTAGAGGTCTACGAAGAAGAGTTGCACTTGCTCGAACATTACTTACAGATCCTAAGGTTCTTCTACTTGATGAACCTACGGAGGGGCTGGATCCTGAATTTGTTAGAAAATTCCACAATCTAATAAGGGGACTTGCTAAAGATAGGCTCATTCTCTACACGACACACAACCTTCAGGAGGCCATGCGATGTGCAGACTATGTATGTGTTGTTAGAGAAGGAAGAATAGTATTCTATGGCTCTAAGTCAGAATTTGAACAAAACATGAGAAAGTACCTCAAGGTTTTAGAAGACGATGTATCAGATACAGAATGGTGAGCCCTACATGAACCTATACAAAATTTCTCATGCGTACATTTTTCGTGTTAGAGCAAGACTTAGAAGTTTAATATCTTTATCATTACTATTCTGTGGAATTATAATAATACTCACAACATTAATTAGCATATTTTGTCCACAGGCATATACACCAATCACAAGAAGAGCATTAATACAGTTAGCCGAGAAGTTCTTTAATGTAGCACACGTCACAAATAGTCTAATACTCACAGTAGCAACAGCAGTATTCCTACCCTACATGATTGCACTAATGTCCTCTTTAGTAGCTGCAATGCACATTGCTTCCACAGTTGCAAGAGATAGAATGTGTGGCGTATTTGAAATATTGTTATCATATCCAATATCTATAAGAGATCTAACAGTTGGACTAACACTCTACGCAATATCAACATCATTAGTAACATACATTCCTCCACTACTGCTATCACTACCAATATCCATGACAATTCTAACAATATTCAACAACTCGAAACTATGCAACCTCTACATAACAATGTCCCTACTAATGATCCCTGCAACAATATCTTCAGCACTCGTGACACTACTAGTCTCACTAATAGCACCAAAACTCGCAAAAATCAGAGTCGGCGTACTTACAATACAGAACGCACTTACACAAATAGGAATACTACCCCTACTCATACCATTTATCATACTCAACATACTACCAACATTCAACCCACTAATACTCACACTATACACCTCCATAACATGCATAGCGCTCTCAACAATAATCACAATTACAATACCCCACATAATAAAAGAAACAAACCTCATAACACACGAATAACTTCCCAAACCTCCCCCCTTAGCTCACTAATCAAAATTACTAACTACTTACTTTCGTTTCTGCAGATTCTTACATTATGAAAAGAGTTCATGAAAGCATTATTTCGAAGCACCATATCTGACGCACTTTAGACTTTCGATTCTTTTGTAGATTCTTCATATCATCAATTCCAGCATTTGCACTTATCTACCTTGAAAAGCTCTTTCGATTCTTTTGTAGATTC
>CAYPXK010000034.1:0-11663 GCA_964414695.1 uncultured Thermoproteaceae archaeon
TGCGTTGGGGTTCACCCATGGATGGTTGACAAGGTTCCTGCCGATGAGGCTGATAAGGTCTGTCAGCTCGCTGGAGAGGCCATGTGCATTGGAGAGGTTGGCCTTGATACAAAATTTGTACCTGACACAATTGAACGTCAGAGAGAGTTCTTCTTAAAGTTCCTACATGCGGCCAAGGAGTATTCCTTACCAATGAACATACATTCTGCAGGTGCTTGGAGAGAAGTTTTTGATCTTGTAATTAAATTCGACATCGAGAGGGTTAACTTCCATTGGTACACAGGTCCACTTGATCTTCTAGATGAAATTATTGAGAAAGGCTTCTTTGTATCAATTAATCCAGCTGTCAAGATTCAGAAGAAGCATCAGGAAGTTGTTAAGAAACTTCCTCTAGATAGTCTCCTACTTGAGAGTGATGGTCCATATAGTTATCGTGGACTTGAGTTAGAGCCAACGCTGATTAAGGAGACTGTAAAGATTGTCAGTGAGATAAAGCAGGTCAATCCCGAAGATCTTGTCGAGAAAGTTAGAAATAACTTAGCTAGGTTTCTCAGACTGTGACAACGGATTTTCTGTTATTTGATAAAGATTATGAGATAGCACGCGTTAGAATGGTTCAGGAGCTTAAACTTCAGGGAATAATAAAATCGAAAAATGTTGAAGAAGCAATGTTGAAAGTTCCTCGTGATCGATTTGTTCCTCCTCACGAGAGAATGTATGCTTACGAGGATACGCCTCTGAAGGTCATGCTTGACCAGACCATATCAGCACCACACATGGTTGCGATGATGTGCGAACTTCTTGAACTTAAGTCAGGACTCAAAGTTCTCGAGATTGGAACAGGGACAGGATACCATGCTGCTGTATGTGCTGAGGCGATGTACAGGAAAGGTATAGTCTACACAATCGAGTACTTTCCACAGCTTGCACTTTACGCAATTCAGAACTTGGCAATGCTGGGTCTACTTGATGTTGTTAAGGTATTTGTTGGCGATGGGTCAAAGGGCTTGCCAAAGTATGCTCCCTACGACAGGATTCTTGTAACAGCAGCAGCGCAGAAAGATATTCCAAAGCCTCTGCTTGAGCAGCTAAGCCCAAATCAGGGAATAATGGTAATTCCTGTCGAAGTGAAGCCAGGCGTGCAGGTACTTTACAAGGTTGTGAGAGATGGCGATAAGTACGATAAGGAGCTTGTGACATATGTGTCTTTTGTAAGGTTGAGAACAGAGTAGACTTAATCAATACGAAGCATCTATTACGTTGATTTAGCCTTGGTACGCATATTCAAGTCACACATAGAGTACATACAGGACGACCTTGGGACACATGTCTACGTAGTCTACAGTGGCGATACCCTCTATCGAACAAGCAATATACAACCTGACTATATAGACGAGATATATCTTGATTTTGGAAGCATTGGAGAATTTAGAACAATTGCAGGTAGGGAAGACTACGAATGTTACATTGAGTATCTTATAGAACTTCTAAAAGTAAGTGAAGTTCCTGAACGTCAAGTAGTGCTTGCATGTAGTATGGGTAAAGACAGTGCAGCAGGCTTTGTAATACTTTACGAACTGTGGAATAGAGGTGTACTGAAGCACAAACCACTGGCCGTCTTCACATATATGCCAATACTAGAGGATATAATACTAAAACTTGCTGATAGATTTATTTCAAAATTCGCAGAATTTCTACACATAATACACGTTCCGAAAAGTGAAATACTTGATAAACTGCAGACAAGAGGATACCCAACTCTTCAAGAGAAGTGGTGCAGAGCTATAAAAATGGGCTCAATTAAAAAGTTCTTGAAAAGATTTGAAAAATCAAAAGTTGCGTACGCGGAGTGTGAACGAATATTTGAATCCATTAAACGTTTAAGATCTTTATATGGTTCAAGACCTGTGTTTCCACAGAAAATTCAGCCTGTACTCTACTTGACTGAGGCTGATGTGTTCACAATATGTAGAATGTACGGGATCGTGCATGGAATGTACGAATACGGTGCTCCCCGTACATCCTGTGCGCTCTGCCCATATGCATCAAGCACAAGTCATATTGTGCATATTTGGATGTGTGAGGAACTTGGAATAGATATAGAGCCACTTTTAAGATCTTTTGAAAAGTTATTAAGATACTACCAAGATATTGGGTTTGGAGATATTGTAAAGACTGAGATGGATATTATAAAGCTTGGACTTTACTCATACAGACATCTACCTGAGGAGATTAAGATGAAGTTAGAGGTTTTCAATCGAATTATAAGGGAGGGTGAGCCAGAGAGTATCTTGAGTTATGTAAATAGGTCTAGAAGATATTTCTTTGAATATCTTGAGAAGGTTAGGTACTTTCCAATATGGAGGAGTGGAGATTTTCGTGAAGCTGAGCGAGTAATAAGGGAAATGGCTAAGTCTATTGTCAGGAGGATACTGCAGATGTATAGGGTCTAGCAAATTTTGCTGGCTCTCTGTATAGCTTCTTGTTAAAGAGCAGTGTTAAGCAAGTTCCTCGGAATATTGTGTCTATCGACATTGTTAACCAGATAAGCTCTATGGGTGCATTACAGAGGTATAGTAAGAATGATGGTAAGACCCTCAGTAAGGACATTGAGGTAAGGTCGATTAATGTGCTTACGAAGGTCTTACCAATCGCTTGATATGCACCTATGCAGGTGAATGTCAACGCTAGACCAACATCACTTGCTACCGCGAGGACGAGGTATGTAACTATCAGGTTCCATAGTTTAACATACATGCCTGCGAGTAAGAACTTGAAGACGAGGTATGCGATGCTGAGGCTGAACAGTGTTGCTACACCTATCGTCAACAGTGCAAGTACCTGACAAGACTTCAGTATTTCAGGTAGCTCATCTATCCGCTCAGCACCTACATACTGCCCGATGAGTATGTTAGCAGCATCTCTGAAAGCTAGTATTGGCATGTATATGAAGCTCTCAATTCTCAATCCTAGCTGATATGCTGTGTATATGTTAGATCCGTAGCGTCCGACAATTGCTGCGTACACTGTATATAGTATCGATATTACGACCCTCTCTACACTTACAGCAAGTCCAACCCTTCTAATTAGCGTAAATACGTCTGACGTAGGTAGGCTAAATCCAAGCTCTACACCTATGTTTCTCTTCAGTAACATATGTAACAGAGGAAGAACACTGTATATGGATGCGTCAAAGGCAAGTGCTGCACCTACAACACCTAGCTTAAGTCCATATATGAGAAGAGGATCAAGCACAATATTCACAATGTCAGACATGACCCAGCATAGTGTTGCTTCACGTGTCCTTCCAATACCATAGAGAAATGCAAGATAGGTAATGAAGAGAGATGAGCCAGGAAATGCAGGTACTATAAGCTTGAAGTACGTTAAGGCAATGTTGAGACTCGCCTCATTTGGATACACTAACATTATTACTGGTCTTGCAATTGCCAGAGACACAGCACAGGATATAACACCTGCAGAGACCGCTGTCGTCAATGCTTTACTGAACATCGACCTTATACTATCAACATCTTTTGCACCCCACGCCTGTGAAACATAAGTTGTGAATGATGATAGTAAACAAGCATTTATCGGAAACTGAATAAGATAGCACAGGTACAGCGCAGTAGCAACTGCATCAAGTGCATCTGCACCAAGACCTGCAACGAACAGCGTATCTAGAACATAGAGTAGGCTTTCAAAAAAGTACTGGACAACAAGTGACTTCGCAACATCCCATACCTGTCGAAAACGTGTATAATGCACAACGTCGTCTTAACAGAATTAGATAATTAACATAACGTAACCATACACATTTAAAACCCACAGACAGACTTCACACAACTGCCGGCCTAGCTGACAGCCCCGCCAGGGGCTGCATGAAGCTAGGTCTTACCCCTCACGGACATTTTAACAAACTTCAACACCTCCAAATCCTGCACAGTGTTAATATTATAGAAGACATAACCAAATAGTGAACATATAAGCTCAGCAGATATGTATAAAACACGTCCAGCAAGCTCCAATCTTTTAATTACGCTTCTAAGAAAACATCTATCTAAATGCATTGTTAGTAAAGTATCAACTATCGCCTCATATAGCTTAGAAACCTTGTATACTGATGCAAGGGGCTCTATGAAACCATTTCTCCACCTAGGTACAACAGCATCATATCCACGTTTAATAACTTTAAACATGAATTCTAGAAACTTTAAACTTATGAGAGGCATATCAGAACCTAGTACACACATATATTCGAAGCCTCTATATAATGCATATACTGTTGCTGTTAACACACCTACAATAACATGTTTTCTTATAGATATGTCAGGTATGTAAACTATGTCCTTATACCCATGGAGTATGCTCGATATTGTACTTATCTGTTCTGGATTCTTCACAATTAATACTATATCAAATACCTTGTCGTTGTATATTCTTTCTATGATTACTTTAATTAAAGGATTTTCTGAAGGCAGTAAGTATTTATGAGTTCCTATTCTTCTTGATTTGCCACCTGCAAGAATTGCAATAAGTAGTTCCTTATTGTACTTTTTCAAGTTCTAGCCTCTGAATGTAGTGATGAGGTTCTGTACGTGGGTTTATTTCAAATGCTATTGGTGTTAACATTAGCCTTCTAACCTCTTTTAAATCTCTTGTTTTTCCAAGTACCCAACATAGTTTGACAAATGCTGTTTCTGGATGCATATCTTCTGCAGGAATTACGCCAATCTTGAGCAGTTCAACTCCTCTTCTATAGACGTTCAGGTTGACTCTTCCAAATATTGTCTGGCTAGCAATTACTACAGGAATCTCGTTCTCTATTGCTCTCCTTATTGGGTCAAGTAGCTCCTTTCTAACATGTCCAAATCCTGTTCCCTCAATTACAATACCGTGATAGCCTTTGTCAATTAGGAAATGTATTATCTCTGGATCCATTCCCGGAAAGAACTTTACAAGAGCTACACGTGTATCGAACTTGTTCTCCAGAATCATTGAGTCAACTGTTCCTCTCGGTATGTACCGTTCTGTCCTTACTTCTAATTCCATCTTCTGTGGATATACGTATGCTATCGGCTCCGCGTTTATGCTTATGAAAGCATCACGTCTAGACGTGTGCATTTTCCTAACCTTCGTACCTCTGTGAACTGCGATAACTCCATCATTTGTTGTGTAGTGCATGACTACTACAGACTCAGCAAAAGGTGCCTTGACGCAGGTTAGAACTGCTGAGAAGAGGTTTTCAAAAGCGTCACTTGATGGTCTATCGCTACTTCTCTGAGAACCAACAAGCGCAACGGGTCCTGGAGCGTTCCTTAGTGCAAATGCGAGAGCAGCAGCTGTGTAGTGCATTGTGTCTGTTCCATGAAGTATAACTACGCCAGTCACGCCATCAAGAAAGGCCTTGTAGGCCGTCTCAGCAATCTTGGACCAGGTCTCAGGTGTAAAATCCTCACTAAATATAGCCATCAAGTTCAGTAGCTCTAAGCTTGCCACGCCTCTAAGCTCAGGATAGAGTGCGTACAAGTCTTCGAGACTAAAGCTTGGGTATACAGCACCTGTGACATAGTCAACCTTAGACATTATTGTTCCTCCTGTTGCAACAAGCCTAACCCTTGGTAATGTCGCCTTTTCTTCCTTGACGAACTGTCCAATAGGAATAGTCTCGGACTTCAGTGTAGCTTTCTCAACAACTTCAATATTCTCAATCTTATCAATACTTATGCCAACATTGTAGCCATTTGGCAACTTTACTATTACAATATCTTCTCGAGAAGTCTCAGGTTTCGGCAAGATAACACCTTCAAGTATTGTACCATCCTTCAATTGTATACGAACCCTATCGAAGTAGTCAACATCAGGAATTCTTCTACCCTTAATCTCAATTACCATTACAGATGCTCAGAAGAGAAAGATCCTTTATAAAAATAGTCTTGCACAGGAAATGTAGGAAAGTGCTAAGGAAGGAGTGTTTTTAGACTATTATGCTGTTGCAGTGGCAGACTGAGCTGCGTACAGTATTCTTCTCCTGTAGTTTCTCCAGTTTCTCCTACGTGGTGGTAAGTCCTTCTTTGGCTTTGGTGGTATCTTAGGTGTCTGGCTTCTTACCTTACCTGCCTTCGTAATTGAACCGTGGCTACCCATATCCGGTCAACTTTGCCTTTTGTAAATCGAATTTAAATCCTTTCTCTATGACATGCCTAATTACCTGAATGTTGCCTCTAACAGGCACGTGAACCTGTAAAAATCTGCATACTCTAGTGCTCTCCCTTATCTGCAGAGTGTAGTTAACCTTGCAGTCTGTGTCTAAGCTTGACACTGAGATCACAATGTCAAAACACTGAGATCTAAATGGTAACATCTCCATTATACACTGTACAACATCGATATCAAACCTCTTACGTAGAAACCCACGTATTTTTCTTAGAGATTCTATAGATATGTCGATCCCTACGACATATGAAAATAATCTACATGACAATAAGAGTCCAAGGCCTACTCCTGTGCCACAGCCTAAGTCGACAATAACTAGATATCTGCAATTTGAATCAATATTTTGAATAATATTCTCTAAAACAGCTACATATTTCGCGATACTCTCCTCCAGGTACAGACTACCATACACATTTGCAAGCTTATCATACACTTCTCGAATGTACTGAAGCCTAGAAAAGTCAGGAAAAGACATTTCAACAATATGAGACCTTAGGTAAGGCTTATAAACACAATCATCTACCTCTCATGAGCAACAGCGGGGGTGCCCGAGCCTGGCCAAAGGGGGCGGGTACGGGGGTGACACCCCGCCGCAGTTAGGACGGGCGGGCGCTGCCCGCCCGTAAAAATCCCGCTGGCGAAGGCCTGCGTGGGTTCAAATCCCACCCCCCGCACCACTTCTACTAAAAACAATAAATTTGGACTCACATCATGCTTTTAATATACTCCTCTATTAACCTTCTCAATGTATCTACACTAAATCCTAAGTGTTTTGCAGCTTTTTCGTAATCTTTATTGTATATTTCCCATACCTTGTAAGCAATGTCCTGAATATATGTTATTAATTCGTCGCTGAACTCCTCTTCTATTGGTGCTGCACGGAACTTATTTATGATGTAGGCTAGGTGGAGTATCGATATTGGTTTCTCTTCGCAATCTTCAGTCAATATTCTTAGTATTGGTATCTTATCGGGAATTTTCTCACCTTTCTCGTACAGAGTCTTTATTATGACATATCTTTTTACTCCGTCGATTATGTAATATTTCCTATCTGTTACTATTGGTGTTAATATTCCTATATGTTTTATGCTTTCTATTAAATCTCTATCTATGTTATCTATAGTGATTTTATGTTTTGGACGTGTTGGTATTTTACAGGGCTTACATTTCTGTATAAATTCCTGTGGAGAAAGTATTTCAAAGGAGTACTCGATGCTTGTCACGTAGCAAGTTCTTCAAGAATGTTCTTTAGTTCTATGTCACTGATCTTGTAGGGAGCCATGTCTATCAGGTGTCTTGATGCGTCAAATGTTAGTTTTACTATGTTCGGTATGTCATCCTTACCAAGCTTTAGGTAAGATAGTGAACATTCTATACCGTACTGCCTTACTAGGCTTGATAGGTAGTGTTCTACTCTTCTATGCTCTTCAGGTCTGAGCTTCAGGTCAGGTATGAGTACTTTCAGAGACTTGAAGTTTTCAGGACACTTACTGTACAGGTACGATATTAGCTTGGGTCCAAGTACTGCAAGTCCGAGACCATGTGCTATGTCTGGTCTGAGGCCACTTACTGCATGTTCTACTGCATGTACAATGTGTGTCCTAGAGTTGTCAATGCATATCCCTCCAAGTAGTGCAGCATACATTAGCCAGTACCGTGCCTCAAGATCCTGACCGTTCTCGAATGCTCTCGGTAGATACTGTACTACTAGCTTTAGTCCAGTCTCTGCTAAGATTCTCGTGAAAGGCGATGTATACACTGAGCTAGAGGCTTCTAGACAGTGGTAGAATGCGTCGATCGAGGTGTATACAGTCTGCTCCTTTGGCAAGGTTACAGTAAGCTGTGGATCATCTATAGACAATGTTGGGTAGGCATACTCACTGACAATCGCACGTTTGATACAGGTCTTCTCGTCTGTCAGTACAGCATAACGGTCTGCTTCAGATCCTGATCCATGTGTTAAATTAACCACAACTAGCGTTATCTTGCAGTGAGCGTCTACTCTGCCCCAGAAGAGATCTTCAACACTTGCATTAGAGCAGGCAGCGAGTGCCGCTGCTTTAGATACATCAATTACGGAGCCTCCTCCAATTGCAATTACTAGGTCAACGTTACTCCTCTTTGCAATATTACTAACCTCCTCAGCCATTCTGATTGTCGGATTTGTAGAAACTTCACTATAATGTTCGTACTGTATTCCATATTTTTCTAATACATTAACAATTTTGTCAAATGCTCCTGAAATTTTTGCAGATCTTCGACCAGTTACGATCAGAGCCTTCTTGAAGTTCTTACTTTTTACAAAGTTTTCAAAAGCTTCTTCGCAGATACCAATTCCAAAAACAATATCGTTCCTATACCTAAGAGTGAACTTCTCTAGACTCATATTCTCAACTTCACTACGTGCATAATCGAGTTTTCAAAATCTACCATCACAATGTCTCCACTACTAATTTTATTAAACGAGTTTTCAGTTACCTTAACTAGGGGTATCTTAGCAAGGGCACAGCCGGTCACGGTAAGGATATCAGGTTCTACACATAGTATTACTGCTGGCTCCTTACCAAGTTTCTTTACCCAGTAAAGTAAGTAGGGTCCAACGGTCGAACCTCTTGAAAATGGGTATGCAAGTGCTCTTCCCTTAATTAGTAATTCTTTTCCACTTTCCGGGTCCTTAATCACGCCTCTTCTTGGATCTAGATCTCCTAGGAAACTTATGGGTTTACTAAGCTTCACAACTTCAGCAACAATCTTACGACTTCCCACAGAGTCAAGTACTGTCTGGAAGCTTACTGTCAGGAACCTCATTCTCTAGGATCTGCATAATGTACGTATACATGTCTTCCGTGAGAACTTTTACACCAAGCCATATTTCATCTGCTGCAAGTGCTTGATACACGAGCACTGTAAGTCCATCAACTATGCATGCACCTGCACGATGTGCATCTCTTAGAAGTTTAGTGAATCTCGGCCTGTATACCATGTCAAGCACAATCTGCCCCTTCCTGAAGACGCCCTCGGAGAGTGGAGATTCGTTGGATTGAGTGCCTACAGGTGTGCAGTTTATAATAACATCATACTCTGGTGCTATTGAGTTCCTCTTATCCCACGCTTCAACACTTACCTTAATTCCATGTTTCTCAAAGTGCTTCTGTAATTCAAGCGCCCTATCTAGACTCCTGTTAACTACACAGATGTTCCCTGCCCCTAGCATGTGTACAGCATAGATAGCTGCACGTGCCGCACCACCTGCACCAAGTACTAGAACCCTGAGACCTTCCAGATTTTTCCTAACTTTTTGTAATGACTTTACAATACCGATAACATCCGTGTTATATCCAACTCTATCACTATGTGACACTATGTCCACCGTATTCACAGCACCAACAACTGTTGCAGTCACATCAAGTCTCGTCAAATACTTTACTATTCTAATCTTGTATGGTATCGTAACGTTGAATCCTCTATATTTCTCAAACAGGTTAACTATAACATTGTCAAAATTCTCCTCAGGAATGTCAACTAAGTCATATACTGCATTAATATTGAGTTTCTTAAATACTGCATTATGTATTAGTGGTGAGAGAGAGTAACTTATCCTACACCCAACTAAGCCAAACCTAAGTTCTGAGCTACCCGACACAGATAGATGCATCATCTACACTTTTTGAAGAATTAAGACAAGACACAAGGTCATCAAACTCCTTTCTCGCTCTTTCACGTATTTCTCTACCATACTTGTTAAATATCTGTATCTCTAGGATAGTGTTGAGAAGTTGTTTAAACCTATCAAGTTTCTGCAATGTCTGTCGAAGACTATGTGTACAAAGCTTCTTAAAATCTATATTAAGTTCCCTCGATATTCTGTTAAAGAACCTCATCAAAGACAGATAGTGTAAATGATGAGCAACCTGTATAATAGACATGTAGTAATCATGTTCTTCAGGACTCCTCAAAGTTATGACGTTCAATCCAACATCCTTATAAAGGTCCTGCACTAGCCTAAACTTATCCTCAGGACAACGTGAAGAAGGTATTAACACTATGGTCTCACCAACAACAATGTCTAAAGGTCCAAATAGTGGATGTATACTTATGTAGTGTACATTTCTAGATAATAACTCTTTTTCAATATGATAGAAGTATGGACACTTCACTGATAATATATCTGAGACCACTGCATCTTCTCTCAAGTTCCTCACTATTTTTACAAAACACTCCGATGAAAAATACTCAGGTCTTGTAGTGAATATCACATAATTATAGCAGCTTATATCAATGAGCTGTTCTGTACATAGTTTTCTTGCTGATACAATATCAACATCTATGTCAAATACTTTGAACATTTTATACATTGTCATTCCCATATTTCCTGAGCCAACTATTAATATTTTAATTTTGTTACGCCACTTTTCAGCAATCCTTCCTGACGCTTGTATAATTTTTGAGTAATTTAAAATTGCGTCAACTATATTCTTCACAAGTTCTCTAGGTACTTCATACTTTTCTGCTAAGTTTATCCATCTTTTTCTAATTTCTTCCTCTCTCTCAGGATCGTAAACTGGGAGACCCAGCTTTTTCTTTGTTTCTGCAATTTCTTTAACTATTCTAAACCTGTCTGCAAGTAGTTTAACTATTTCCTCATCTATTTCCTCTATATGCTTCCTAAGTTTGTCAAGTTCTATTGCCATTGTCTAATTAGCTCGTTATGTAGTTTAACAAGTGCTTCAATACTTTTGTCACTTGGGACAGCTATTGTGAAGGCTGAGTTGAACATTGATGTGAATATTGTATCTATGTTCTCTAACTGTCTGAGGAATGGGCTCAGTAGTGAGAGGTCGTTTACCCCATATCCAACTATTGAGACTAGTGACACGTAGTGTATGTATTGTACATCTTTGACAAGCCCGCGTGATTGTAAGTTTGTCAAGATGTTAAGTATCTTGTTGAGTAGTTCTTCTTTTGTTATTATTGTTATACTGTTGTCAAGCTCTGAGTAATTCATTATGCAGAGGTCCGATATTCCATGTTTTGAGAGTCCTATTGACAGCTCAACAAGTAGGTCATCAAGCATCTTTTCAGGTACCTGTGCCTTAACTAGGTCGTTGCGCTCTAGTACTGTTACGAGTTTTAGTGGTGGTCTCGTCTTTTCTCTTGTTATTGTTGTTCTCTCGGTAACTCCCGGAGATGTTATGACTGTCTTAACGTTTGTCTTTCTTACAGGTTCGAAGGTTCTTGGATGTAGTCGTTTTGCACCAAGCTTTGCACATATTATTGCCTCGTCGTAGCTCAGGTTTGGGACTACCCTCGGGTTGTTCACGTACTTGGGGTCTCCTGTCATTATTCCTGGAACATCTGTGTACAGCACAACTGTGTCCGCATCGAGCAGTGATGCGAGGAGCGTTGCTGTGTAGTCGCTTCCTCCTCTTCCCAGTGTTGTTATCTTT
>CAYPXK010000035.1:0-2916 GCA_964414695.1 uncultured Thermoproteaceae archaeon
AAGATCTAGCTGTAGTTTAGTGATTTTGGACGGTGTTGCAGATTCGGTGTTACATAACGAAAGTGTTAGAAATGCGATTATTAACACAGTACTAAAGTACTCAAAGGTTGTGGTATTTGTATCTAAACTTAACTTGAGTGCGAAGCCTCGTTGTAATATTGTTTTGTTAAGTTCAAGCGTCTTTCATAATGTGAAATTTGATAAATACATAATTAGTACATGTGGGAATGGTCTGTATGTTGAGATGTTTTACAAATACTTAGACAGTGTAAATGTGCGGGCATTGAGAACTATTATCGAGCTTTCAAGAAACAGCGTGTGCCCGGGCTATCCCTTGCCTTTGTATATTGCGGATTTTCTAAGTCGAGCAGATTTCAGACTTTGTAATGCTATGCGCATCTCTTTGATGAGGTCAATGGGTGTGGATGGCTTGTTTTCTGTTCGTGAGGTCTGGACTCAGATTGATGAGGTTAAGAAACTCGTGCAGAGGATCGTACTTTGACTTTTCTTGAGCTTCTTCTCCTGTTGGTTCTTGTTCGTTTAATTTCGTAGCTTATGTTGTTGATGTCGAGCCTTGAGAAGGGTGATCCGCATCGTGGACAGTACTTGCATTTGCTTAGGGTTCTTTTCTCAATCTCGGACAGACTCATGATTGTTCTATATCTTGCAATTACCTGTCCACAGTGTGCACAGTACACCAATATTGGCACGTGTTTCTCATGGTTTTCGTAAATTTATTACAAACGCCTAAAACAGCCCATAGGTGACGAGGCTTTGCCATGGCTGTTAAGGTATATAACTGGGACTTGTCTAGTAGTTAGCTGTCCGGTGGATGATTAGAAACGTCGCTACTGACTGCTGATGACATGGACCCGGTATGACACCGCTTGAACAGTCTCTCAAGAGCCCACGTTATGCAGTCGTCCAAGGTCTTGAAGTCAAGTTCTTTACATACCTCGACAAGTCTTTGATATTCCTCTTCCCTGAGTAGAAACACAAGCCTTGTATATTCCATACCACATGTGGCAGGGCTTAACTACATATAAGACCTGTACTTCTCAACGTAGACCTCTATTCAGGAAGCGTATGTCTGGACGCCTCCACAAGATGCATACCTGCACATACGTTACACATTGACGTACATGTCTGAGAAAAGACCTATAAGTCAAGTATACGCAGTCTCGACATGTCACAGACAGGATACATACTTGTAACCGAGAATGTTGTGAAGAGGTTCGGCGGCTTAGTTGCAGTTGACAGGGTATCCATCAAGGTTCCTGAGAGGAAGATAGTCCTGATAATAGGACCTAATGGAAGTGGAAAATCAACGTTCGTTAACGTAATATCTGGAGTGTACAAGGCAGACGAAGGCAAGATAGTATTTCGAGGAGTAGATATAACGAATAAGCCGCCACATGTGATTTATAGGCTTGGTCTAGTTAGGACCTTCCAGATACCTCAGCCCCTCAGGAAGCTGACCGTTCTCGAGAATGTGCTGCTTGGTGATGCACTTCACCCAGGAGAGAACGTGCTTAAGGCACTCATCGAGCGTACATGGATCAAGAGAGAGAGCGAGCTTGTTGAGCGTGCATTTCAGATCCTGAAGTTCCTTAGATTAGACCATCTCTGGGATGTAGAGTCTTGGAAGCTCAGTGGTGGACAGCTGAAGCTTGTTGAGATTGGTAGGGCACTGATGGCGAATGCGAAGATGATAATAATGGATGAGCCAATAGCTGGCGTCAACCCGACGTTAGCACACGAGATATTCCAACGAATACAGGAAATACGCGATAAGCTTGGTGTGACGTTCCTGATAATTGAACATAGGCTAGACATTGCGCTCAAGTACGTTGACTATGTGTATGCCATGGCTAGGGGCAAGGTCATATCTGAGGGGCCACCTGAGAAGGTAATCAACGATCCACAGGTTATAGAGGCATACCTAGGTGGCTGACACTGATGAACATATCAGACACCTGGTATACGTGAAAGACTACCTCTAATATTTATTAGACAGCGATGCTCACCACATAGACGCGGAGCAGAGATATGCTACGTACGGAGCAACTAAACGCTGGGTACGGTAAACTACACATACTGTATGACGTGATGTTTGAGGCGCCTCGAAGAGAAATAACGGTAGTAGTTGGACCTAATGGAAGCGGCAAATCTACGCTCCTGAAAGCACTGTTTGGCTTGGCGACAATCTACTCGGGAAGAATCGTGTTCGAGGACAACGACATAACAAAACTGCCTCCCCATCTAAGAGCGAGGCTAGGAATAGCTTACGTTCCACAGACAGACAATGTCTTCACGACACTGACCGTCGAAGAGAATCTCAGAATGGCAGGCTATCTACTGCCTCCTCAGGAGCTCAAGGACCGCATAGACCTTGTGCTTGATGTATTTCCAACATTGAGGCAGTACCTGAAGAGGAAGGCAGGTACCTTGAGTGGAGGTGAGAGGCAGATGCTTGCAATAGCTATGTGTCTAATAAGGAACGCAAAGCTTCTACTACTCGATGAGCCTACGGCTCAGCTTGCACCAAAGATCGCGACCTATGTGCTGAACAAGATTGTTGAGCTCAGAGATAGACTAGGTCTGACGATAGTCCTAGTTGAGCAGAATGCAAAGAAGGCCCTTGAGATAGGTGATAAAGCGTACCTTCTCGTAAGTGGCAGAGTAGTTTTCTCGGGAAAGGCACAGGAGCTGCTAGAGCACAGGGAGCTAGGTAAACTATATCTAGGACTGGTCTAACTGTAGAGACGAGTGATGAGGCTTCACCCCACCCTGATAAAATGAGGAATCCTTTAAGTGCTGACAGGACGTCATATTTTTCACGTCTATAGCCCCTTCATGCCGATTCTTACAACGTTTAAGATCTAAATTTCTTTAGCGAGAAGCAAGATATTGGCC
>CAYPXK010000036.1:0-21939 GCA_964414695.1 uncultured Thermoproteaceae archaeon
ACTTCAGGTGAAGAGCTGTCGAAATGACCTTCCATATGTGTGACGTGAAGTTAGATAATGCACTTCCAATATCTATCCTGAGTGAGGTTATTCCCTTACTTAGACCACCTATGAGTCCTCCAATTATTGAGATCAGGGCCACGAGCACGGCAATGGACACGGCTATCAGCAGTATCTCCTCAAGTATGAGACTGCCTCTCCTTGACCACCTTCTCATGCTCTCTCAAATCTTCCTGAGTCTGAAAGTCTTTTAAGGCCCTTCTTTCAATTCCTCGAAACATCCTGTACGTCACCAGTGACCACGTAGCTATGGTGAGCAGAAGAAGCATTATGTATGTGCCCGTCCTTGCCATAACGTCAGGAACAGCCATAAGCAGGACGTTTCTGAGCATGTGCAGTATCAGCGTGATGAACAGGAGAAGCATGTACGACAACGCCAGTGCAAGATATATGTCTTGTCGCCTCATGGTATCAGTCCAGCAGCCTTCATTATTAGGAATGTGATAACTGTGAGTGTTCCACATAGGATGAACATCTTCAACACACTGTTAACAACGCACTTCTCATCTCTACAGCCTGCCAGCACCGCAAGCCTGGCAAGTGTCAAGGGAGCATCTGCATCTAGGTTTGGCACCAGTCTACCTGATATGCAGAATATTGGCCTTTTCGCACGTTCACGACCACCAAAGAACACTCTTCCACGTGTTGAGAATAGGATAAACATTCCATTAAGTATGTATGGAAGACCTGAAAGAACAGTCTCAAGGTACGTTCCAAAACATGCCGCAGCCACTCCAAAGAATGCGCCAAGCGCGTAGGATCCTACATTTCCATTAAACACCCTTGCCGGATACTTGTTGTACAGGTACAGTGGTACACATGCCGCAGCCATGATCATGTAGGCTAGGCTAGCTGCAGTCTTGTGCTCAAGTGCACAGATTATGCAGAGCGTAACAGTCATCATCAGTGAGGAACCTGACACGATGCCATTCATTATGTCGAGCATGTTTACAGCATTTGTTAAAATTACTATACTCAAAATTGCTAATATCGTTACTATTACAGTACTGTGAATTAGACCAAGTGGATATATTTCATGTGAAAGTTCCCCAAAAATAACTACAATAATTGCCAGAGCCGCCGATGATAATATTCTAACGGCTGGTCTCAAACCTACAATATCATCCACGAGGCCTATCAAGCCCATAGTTATGACAGATGCTAACAATATGTATATGTCAACGTTAGAGACTTCAAATATTTTCAAAAGTATCAATGATACGACTGCAGCAATGACTACCGATAATCCTCCTATCTTTGGAACAAGCACATGATATGGCTTATGTGCATCAGGTGCTAGAAGTTTTGAGTTTCTAATCTTTGATATTTGTAAAAGAGATAGTAGAGAAGTCGTAAATGAAGCTGCTACTATCGCTGTGTAAATTATGTAGTACTTAAACACTCAAGTCGTCTTCTTGGCCTACTTTTAAGCTTAGTCAAGGCATATGCTGCAAGTATCGGCAATGCAATAGTTGCGTCTACGAAGACGAATACCTGACGTGCGTGTGGCTTTATTTTTCTCCACGTTATTGCTTCTCGTGGTCTTGCACCGCTCAGTGATCCATCCCACTCTACAGCCGTCGTTATGTATATTGCATAGTCTAGTCCTTCTCTGAACTGGCTCCACCATATTAGATGATGCTTACTTATGCCTCCTCCAATGATTATTCCACCAAGTTTCTTAGATGTGTACACGATCTCCATGAGCTCTCGCTCATCCTTCAGGACGTCGACAGTTATCTGAGGTCTCGATCTTGCACGTTGCATCTCGTTAAATGTCAGGATTGCCGTACCGAAGGCACCATCTACGAAGCCTGGAACGTAGATTGGTACCTCATGTGTGGCGGCTGTGTACAGTATTGAATTGCTGTCCTGTAGGTTCTTCCCGATCTCCCAGATAAGTTCCCTAACTCCGATCCTGGTTATGCCTCTCTCATTTACTAGCTTGTCCAGTACCTCGTGTACAGTCTTCTCTATGAGCTCTCCATAGTGTTCGAATCTGACAATTATGTTGCCTATCCTGTGGTAACCTTCTTCACGAAGCTTAACATCGTCAGTGTCGAAGCTGTGTACAAGGTACTTGCCTCCTCTTGCACGTGCAATATCGTGGTCGAGGGTTCCTGCAGTCGTTATTATAACGTCAACAAAGCCTCTCCTCACCATGTCTGCGATGAGTCCTCTCATACCTGTGGCAATTAGGTTCGCTGTGAAAGACATCAGGACAGTCGTGTCGGGATCCGTCAACATCTCCACAAGTATCTCCGCAGCCTCAGCTAAGTGACGAGCCATGTATCCTCCAGCCTTCTTGTAAGCTTTGACAAGGTTCTCGACGGTATCTATTTCACAGGTTATGTCTTCTACATGTTCCATAACGTCAAGTTAGGCAGAGTACTCGAAATTCGAGTTTTATGTTATTGTACTAGTGCATTGGCTCTTTAATGACCCTAACCTCCTTGACGAGTCCAAGCTTCTGAAGCTTCTCGACGATTTCCCTGACGAACCTTAGGGATGTTCCAAGCTTCTGAGCTATTGTCTCGATGCTTGTTGTGCCATCGATGTAGTTCAGGACTTTCTTCTCCACGTCGCTTAGCTGTGACTCGTCGACGTCTTTTCCTGAAGGTATTGGAATTTCTGCTCCTGGAATCTTGTATAGGAACAGCTTGTGGCTACGCCACTCCTCGTACAGGTCCTCGATTATTATTGGTCTCCATCCTGGGACTTCGAAGTCGTGACTTACAACACGTGTACCAGGACGAAGCTCACGCTCAAGCTTAGGACGAAGCTTCTCGTTTACGCTAGTCAGGAGGTAGAGTGTCACAACGTCCGCATCTGAGAGATCATACTCGAAGAAGTTTCCATGTATGACCTTTATCCTGTCCTCAAGGTTGAGGTCACGTATCCTACGAACACACTGTTCGTAGAGGTCGCGTCTAATTTCGATACCTACTGCACGTGCACCAAACTCCTTTGCTGCTATTATCAGGACTCTGCCGTCTCCACATCCTAGGTCGTAGACGACCTCGTTCTCCTTGACGTCGGCTAGCTGTAACATCCTTCTTATAACGACTTCAGGTGAGGGAACAAACGGTACATCGTACATGATCTATTATTAAGACCCTCCTCAAGGAACAATAAAAGCGTTCTCACACACGTGCAAGCGTCCTGAGGCAGATCTTCGTTATTGCTCTGCCTCCTGCATCTATGTCGATGTCAATGTCGACAATCTTCAACTTCTTCAATTTCTTCAATGCCATGATCGATGTTGCATTCGTGTATGCATTGAGCTTGCTGAGAAGCTCCTCAATTGTCATGCATCTGTTAGGTGCGTTACGCAGCACGTCGATTATGTCATGCTCAATCTTTGTCAGCGATGCTTGATGTTCCTGAAGTCCAAGTTGCACCTCAAGCAGGTCGTCGAGCATGAGCTTGATCTCGACAAGCTTTGCCAATATTCTAGTTAGCTCACGCTCAAGCTCTATGGCTAGCACAGCTATGTCACGTGCTCCTCGACTCTCCGCAAGATGCACTATCTGGCTTATTGTCGAGAAGATCTGCACTGTACTACGTCTAGTACACGTTGACTTGTTCACCAAGGAGTAAATTAGACGATATTACAGCTAGAGCATGGCAACTGCCAGTCTGAGCCTGTCAATGACTGGTGGATGAGAGGAGAAGGCTTTGCTGATGAGGTACGTGAAGTAGCTGTTGAGCTCAGCAATGAGACTCTTCCAAGCTACTCTTATCAGCGCCATGATTAGTGAGAGAGGCCCAACGACACCTATTGCGTACCTGTCAGCACGTATCTCAGCTCTTCTAGAGAGGTAGCGTACAAGCAGTATGACAGACATTACGTATGTCGTGAATATTGTGAATCCGTACACTAATGGTAAACCTAGACGTATGACAGCTATGTACAGTCCATACACGATGACTGCGTTCAACATCGTCAAAAGTAGACAGTTCACATGGTCACGATTTACAATGTGACCAAGCTCATGTGCAATAACTGCCTGAAGTTCCTCATTCTCCAGCAGTGCCACAAGTTTACTTGTCAGAACTATGCATCTGCACACTAGAGGCACGACAAGTGAGAAAGCTTCAGGATTCTCAGCATTCACAAGAAGGAGCCTCACCTTCCTCCTAGACAGGATAGCCTTAACGGGATCCTTAACCTCGACCTGGCAGTACCTGACCTTAACGAGATACTCGCCCAGCAGCGTCTCAGTGACAGTCCGTATCTGCTCAACAGGATTCTCAACAACGTCAAACCTCCTCAAGAGTCTCAGCAGGGCATTAATACGCGATTCAGGAACAGTATGAGAGTACCAGATCTCCACCTTCAACAATCTACATCCCGTGAGCTCAAGGGCATGTAGACGAGACATCAGGACCCCCGTGAACAGCATTGTAGCCAAGGCAGAGGACATGGTAGCAACTGCAAGAGATAGTAGAACACTGTTATACAAAGTCACTATGAGCAGTGCAACAATTATTGATATTAAAAATGATATAGTTGGAGCATGTGCAGCAAGTTTTATAGAAAGACCTTCACATGGCTTAAGCACATTACTGACCTTCACATATTTACCATCTGAATTCTCCTTGAACAGCAGTACAATCTTCTTAACACCATCAGTTGCTAAAAACTTCACAACAATGCTAGTAACAAGCTTGAGAAGATCCTTAGAACTGTACGATAAGTTTAGTCTACCTGAGTATCTAAGTGTAACATTTTTTGAGCACTGCGAATCTTCACATATAACAACTTTAGAATCCTCGACAATTACATGTGTTTTAGAGTTGACACTTTTAATGGTGTTTATTAGAAAATTTGAAAACTCTTTAAACCTAGATGCGTCACTGCAAGCTAGTCTAAATAGTCTCAGTACGAGCGTTTGTCTTCTCATTAACTTCTGTTTCACCAACAGTCAAGTTTGGCATATTGTTATTGCTTAAAGTTGACGATGGAAATGGGATATTCAGGCTCTCGCTCTTCATCATGTTCTCGATTATGGCAAGGACGCTCTGCGTGTCGTAGTGCTCCAGCAGGTTCCACAGCATTGAGTTTCTGCTTATTCCATACACCTTTCCGCGAGCGCTCTTCTTTATGACTTGGATAAGCTTGTACTCAACAAGTTCCTCGAAGAAGTTCCTTATGACAACAGACTCTGCACGTGGACTTCTTCGAGTTTTAGCGGATATTTCCTGAGCGATTTTAGCTGGTCTAAACGTGACGAGCTGACCTTTAGCGTTCATTACGAGGTCTTTCAGGAACTGAAGTACAAGTAGTTTGATTTTCCTGTTATCGATAATGGGTGAACCGTTGTTTCCTGCCATATCTAAGGCTGTGTAGAGTGCACATATACTAAAGTTAAACTTTGACTAATATGAACAGGATGTGTAATTCACCGTGCTTGTTCAAATCTCGGTCACGGAGGTGGTCAGTAAGATTCTAACAGAGAATCTCGCTAAAAAGAGGCTAGATTGAGAGTCTACTAGCTATCTTGTTAAGTACCTCCTCCTCGTAGCTCAGCATGCGCTCAATTTCGTCTAGTCTCTCTCGCAGCAGTGCAAGTCTTTCCTCAATCTCGTCGAGTTTCTTCACGTACTTCTCTACGTTCACGGTATTACGTACTGGGCTACTGTTCGTATCTCTACTTTGCTTCTCCTCTTCCTGTGCATTATTTACAGGATTTTTCTCTTTGATTTGTCGCTGCTGTTCATTAGTGTCCACATCTGTCGAACCCTCCTCATGTAGCTGTAATACGTCATCACTTGATATGTATGACTTTCTTACGTACTCTCTACGTCCTCTGTCCTTAATAGGTATTACCCTGACGATGCCGTTGGGCTCAATTATGAGCACCTCGTTCTCCCTCATGTTGAGAAGGTGCATCCTCACCTCATCACTGATCACTAACTCACGCTCAACCTGTTCTGGCCTTGTCTTAAACATGATCAAGGTACAGTGCTTCAGGAGATAACTGCTTGGAAGGACGTTTGTCACGAGGATTACCCTGACTCCATACTTGGCAAGCTCAAGGAGTATGTGGTCAAGTATTGAGCCTTGACTTAGCAGATTCTGTGCTTCCTCAATTACTATGAAGTGCCTTGGGAGATGCTGTACGAGGCCAGTGTTCATGTAGTGAACGTAGAGCATTGCCAGAATCAGCGAGGATGCAAGTCGCTTCTCCTCTATAACGACTAGATTACTAAGATCTATGCTACATGAGTACTCTGTCAGAAGTTTTGTATCTACGATACCTGAAGTGAGTCCCGTCAGGACGTACTCGAGTCTTCTCAAAATTGCAGCCTTCATCTCTGCTTCGGCTCTCGTTACGGCAAAGTACTCGTCGACTGCACGTATTACATCTCTGGGCTCCTCAATCTTCGCATTTTTCAGAACCCTGTAGAGCAGATACATGCTTGCCTCTGTCAGTCCAAGACCATGGCCTAGCACCTCAGCAAGAAGCTTCTTAGGCATGGTCTCCAGGTTCAGGTTCAGCATATTGTAAGGTATCGATGGTACACCCTCAATGTCCGTGTACTCTCCATGCCAGTCAAGCACGGTTACGACAAAGTTCTTTGCAAGTTCACGCACTAGTGCACGTATGAAGGATGTTTTGCCACTTCTCGTAGGTCCATATATGCATATGTGTCGGCTGAGTCTCAGCCTATGTGGCAGAATTCCCCATCTTCTGCCGACTCTCACACTTGCCTCTCTTCTAGCTTCCTGAATAGCCGCATACAGGGAAGCTGTTGCCAATGTCATCAGCAGCAGTAGGTCTATCATCGACTTTCCTGTCCACTGAGCTTATAAACCATGTATACCTAATTCAACGCCTCTCCAAAACTTTCAATGTACTCTCGAAAAGATATTACACGAATATTACACATCCAGGAAGGCAAGTACTTTCTGAAAATCCAGAACCTATCATCAAGCAACACAACCCTCTTGATGCGCATAGAGAGGTCACGCGTGACTCTGCCAACAGCCTGAATTGTGTATGAAATTGCAGGAAAAAGATAAGTACACTTAAACGTTCTCTTAACATACTTCATTAAGTACTTTCTCTTAATTTCATTCCATGTGCTGAACTCAGGATACGGAAACCCTACAATCATTAAACTAACAAGCTCATCACCAAGAAAGTTCAAGCCCTCCATCGCTGGATTACCAATATACGTAATCAATAGCACTCTTCCCTCATGTGAGGCACGTTTAAACTTCTCAATGTACTTCATAGTCTTATCAGACTCATCAAATACAAAAACATCATCACAGAACTCTCTTGCAACATTAACAAGACTATCAACATGTCTTAACATAAATTCGCGACTCGAAAATAATATTGCACATCCACCTATTGGTGGTGTAGATCTCATGAATACTCTCGCAGCTTCTTTAATAAGTTTCGAACATCTTAAGCTAGTTCTAAAACTTTTTGTGAATTTTATGCCTCTCACAATGTATATCTTCAAATTCGAGAACTCCTCAGGAACATCTCCAATTTCGACATATTTAGCATGTTTCGTGAGAGGTAAGTCATTTACAAATTTTGAGGTTATAGATGCGCTTAACAATATTGTAACTTCACTGTTCTCAACAAGTTTAAGAATATTTTCAATATTAAATGTTCTAATTTCTACGCTGCTACCTTTCCTCTTTATTAAAACAAGCTCTGATCTAAATATAGTCATTAACGTCATGGCAATCTTAACAGTCTCTCGATTTCGCTCAACATGAAGTCGTAGAGAATCCTCTGACACATGTGGCCGCTTTAGTACAAGCTCCTCACCATCCTCAAGCTCTGCAATCTCCTTAGCAATTTCGTTTCCTGCTTCTGCAATTTTCCTAATGTGTTCAAGCGGTAGAACAACGAGATGTTCGATTCCTGTAGCGACAGCATGTGCCTCATCTATCACAAGTGCATGCCTCTGTCCACTCTGCTGTGTCGCTCTCAGGAACGACTCAACCAGGTCTGAGGTAGACAAGTAACTGACGGTAGTCAGCACAATACGTGACTGAGCAGCAAGTGCACAAGCATAGTCATATGGACATAAGCTCAATTTTCTACATATGTTAACTAGCTCGTCCAGTGTGCGTATACTTCCTATAAATTTCGTATTGTTGCCCATTCTACGAATTCTGTAGAGCTGACACTTGCCATCACTTCGAAGAAGTGAACATTCTAGAGAGCTCGATGCGCCAAGAGGACAGAGCCTTTCCCTCCCCACAAGGACACCAACTTCACAGGACTGCTCCTGAAAGAATCTGAGGAGCTGCTCCACCTCGACTATCGACCTTGTCAGGACGAGCACTCTATCAACGTTCTCTAGAAGCCTCTGACATATTGCAGGAACTGTGCGAGTCTTTCCGTAGCCTGGATATGCCGATATTACAATCTTACAACAATTCTCAGCCACCCCCTGACGTCTACGTGTACTAAATCATTTTTAAGCCCACTACGTCAGGATATGCTCAGAATCTTCTCACGAGCTTCAATAAGTGCACGCCTAAGCTCCTCATTCATTGCAACTTCCTCAAGCTCTAGACACAGGTCTATCGTCTTTAGAAAAAGCTCTTTCACAAGATCCTTAGGTAATCTCTTAATCGCATCTTCGTACAGTGATATGAAATCTCTTCTAATAAATTCTATAAGATCTTGAACGGTTTTCCAAGATTCTTCACTGCTTCTAATCCTTGAGAGCACAGTCTCGAGACTGTACCTCTCCTCTGCAGATAGCTGAGAATCATCAATCATTGCATATGCTCGATTTAGGCAACATCTGATGAACTTGTACAGTATTGGCTCGACCTTTAGGCTCATCATTAGCAGAGGATACAGATCTAGCAAGTTAAAAGAACTCTCCCCGTTCCCTACGGGTCAGACGGGGCGCAGATACATCATCACTCAGTTACGCTCATGCATCATCAGCCCCCTGAGACACTATGGGAGTCTCCTCATTGCGTATCTATACAATGTAGCTGTGATTGCTACATATATTGCCAACGATATGGCAAGTGGCAGTACTATGACCTTGCCAAGTCTCACATATAGTGTGAACAGTGCAACAATTGCCGATATTAAGAAGAAGTTGAATATCAGCAGCATGCCGAGGAGGATTCTATAACGTGATATTCCGCGTGTTATGTTTGAGAGAACCTCAGACTCAATCTGCTCCCAGCTGGGGGTAGGCACGGTCTGGCCAGCAGTTATGTGTGGTAAAATTAGAGCAACGTAAAGCGGCACCATGGGTACGAGACAGCACAGGGCAATGAAGGGGCACAATAGCAGGAGCAGTCCAACACTAGACCTAAACAATGTGCTATAGAGTGCTCCTGCAACAGCGAAGATAGGAATCGATGTCGAGACTATGCTTCTTAAGATGCGGCGCAGGGCTAGCAGATAAATGTCCTTGAATGTGACAGGATGATACGACAACATTGCAGTAATATAAGATAGGTGCAGTGATAATCTCTTAATATCAGTATCAAAGAAAATTACGTAAAAGAACAGCATCATGTAATACATTATGCTAACACTCTTCAAAGGAATTTTAAATAAAGTTTCCATAATTCCAAGAGCGTAGAATCCCACAACAGGAACAAGAGAATATGATACTACTCTCTTCGCATCAAACACAGCTCTCGATACGTTATCAATAACACTACTCAGTGCTGTGCCCGCTATCTTAAACACCGTCTCAATATGTGAAACCTGGACAAATATTCTCTCAAATACCTCAGAAATTTTCATACTTTCAATATGCTTAAATAACCTAAGAATGACCACTATACATGCGAAAATTATTAATGTGTTAGAGACAACACTTATCACGTTATTAGTAAGTGGAGATGCTATATACATTAAAAACTCTAGAACACCTAGAGACTTGTGAGTAGCTGCAACTATAATATCAACAATTAATGAAGATACATACAACATTGTTAAGAAACTCATAAGTACAATATAAGTTCTCTGTATACACCGTCTGAGACCTGCAATTACTAGCAGAGTAAGTATTATCAGAAAAGCTGATATTGCAGGAAGTATGCTTCCCATGAGCACAATTACCATTATTATGAGGCCAAGAGGTAACACAGAGTTTACGATGGACTCTATAATCAGCGACAACAATAACGTTCTCATGATTACATGTTCAGGATTTGTATCAAATATTATTATACTCAGATCTTCTGCCCTGATTAGTGGAACTACTCTTGCTCGCTGTCTATACCCTGAATAATATATTGACATATATATCATTAGCAGATACACAATAATTATGGCATCATAATCTATTCTAAGTATTGTAACTCTATTCATTAAAAATAACGGCAGTAATGACAGTAGTATGAATATGCTTGAAACTATGTTTAGAACATTTCTTCTTAACGCAATTTTGGCCCTAGTCTTTAATAATATGGAATCCAGCATTATGAAGCACCTTTGAGAAGCATTACTAAAGCTTCTTCAAGCTTTTCTACACCTGCCATTTTTATAATATCTTCAACTGTCCCCGTCGCAATTATCATTCCATTGTTTATTAGTATTAATCTATCTGCTAAATCCTCAATATGTCCTACTATGTGACTTGAGAGTAGAACACCCTTACCAGACTCCTTAAGCTCTGTTAAAATTTTCTTAAGTTCATACTGTGCTACTGGGTCGAGATTGTTAAAAGGCTCATCAAGTATAATTATGTCAAAGTCAGGTATTAATGCCGAGACTATTGCAACTTTCTGCAAGTTTCCTCGTGAAAGCATTGCAACTTTCTTATCTAGATGTTTATCTAAGCCAAGTCTCTTGGCAAACTCTTCTATTTTCTGCTCTGCTGTCCTTCTATCTAATCCACGTATATTTGCCACAAGTAGCAGATAATCAAGCACACGTAACTCACCATATAGCACAGGTACGTCAGGTACATAGGTCATGTATCTTAGAGCTTGAGTCCTATTAGAATGAACTTCTATTCCACGAACTTTAACAATTCCTGAATCGGGTCTTATTAACCCTATTATAATTTTTAATGTAGTGGTCTTACCTGCACCATTTGGACCTACAAGTGCAACAATCTCTCCTTCCTTGATGCTAAATGAAATGTCCTTCAATTGAAAATTTCCTAACCTCTTCCTAATATTTAAAACCTCCAAAATTACACTACACATAGAACTTCATAGTAGTGATACCAGAGTTAATAACCCTTAAGCCAAGACTCAGTGACAAGAGGGTTCATCACAGACACCTTCAGCAATCCTGACCGTCATCACTCACTGGTTAAACTACAGAGGCAGGTTAATGTAATGCTTCGATTTTAGAAAGTAAGTGTGAAATCTAAATGTGTAGTCTGTTGGTGGGCCCGCCGGGATTTGAACCCGGGACCACCCGGTTATGAGCCGGGCGCTCTACCTGGCTGAGCTACGGGCCCAATTCCTTCGTAACTTGCCTTTCACTGGGTATTTTTAAATATTTCTCTATGGGCCTATACTTGCCTGACACACTTGACAGTAGTTGTACTAGTCTTCTACGACCATTGACAAAGTTAAGTATTGCAACAGAGACATCTTTGCCAATTCTGTCAGCGACCTCTGGTGCATACCTCCTGAACTTTGAGTAGAGATCGTCAAGGTCACGACAGTGAACTGTTGCAAGTACCTGTAGTCCAGACTCAAGTGCAAGTCTCAGAGCTTCATAATGTTCCCTCTTCCTGAGCTCTCCAATAACAAGCAGTCCTCCACCACGGTACAGTGTACGTTCAATTTCTTCAAGTCTCCCATCGATAGACCTGTACTTTATCACTATAACATCAGGTACAGTTAACTCGTCTGCCTCATCAACGTACACAGCTCTACGCGGTCTCAATTCCATTAGCAGAGCATTCACAAGAGTAGTCTTGCCAGAGCCCGGTGGACCTCCTATCAGGAGGCTGTGACCTCTCTCAACTATGGTAAGCAACATCTGCGCCTCAGTCTGGCTCAGTGTGCCAAGTAGCTCAAGATCCCTCAATGTGAATAGCTTGGCATGCTTTCTCACGTGTACAGTCACCTTCTCGACCTTTGGCCATACATCGACAGCTATCCTGAATACCGTAGAGTCAAGTCTTAGACAGTAAAGACCTGAGGGAGAGTCGGTGCAGAGGTCAAGACCTGCAAGCTCCGCAAGGTTGACGAATGTGTTAAGGGCTTTCTCAAGAACTACTTTGCTAAAGGCAACATCACGTACTTCTCCGCCTCTTAGACAAACCTTCACTCCTTGATGTGTAATGTAGAGATCCTCGACATCTTCCTGAAACATCAGCTTAACAATACTGTAAGGAACGCCAAGTGATTCAACTACTAGCTCTCTAACGTCAATACCAGGACATGCAAGCTTGAGAATGCATAGTCTAGCTTCACAGATCTTGTCAAGCGTAGGCAAGTCACGTGGCATGATTCGAGAAGCAAGTTTCACAACATGTTCTCTTCCTGCTTCCTCAATCTGATTGGCAATGTCAATGATGTGTCTTACACATTCTTCAGGCACGCTGTGAGAGGAATCTTCGATGTATAGTCTGCAAGGAAATTTAGGACAGCTAGAACAGCGAGACAGTAAGTGCACCAGCGTTGCTGTGCACAGTCTCCAATAGATGTCAGGCTGTTGCTGTGCTAGTTTCTCCAAGTAATTTCTGAATCTTCCTAACATGTTCCTTCAATGTTAGGGGACTTACGTTTACTATTGATGCAACGTCCAAAATAATGACAGGTATTGAGCATCTCTTCGCGGCAAGTGCAACAAGCGCGGCGGCTAGAGTCCTCGGGTTCTTTCCCGCTATTTTCCTTTCAGGAAGCTTTGCAAGAATCTCCATTGCCGTCCTGAGTATTCTCATCCTGTCCTCATTGCTTATGTTGCATTTCGATAAGATGCTGTTGAGGTACGTCTTTATTCTATCTTTTGTCGAGTAAGAGAATCTTCCAAACACCTTTGCAATTATGTTCATTACATCACTTAGGTCTACCCTATGACCCATCTCCTGGAACAGTTTAACAACATCGCGCGGTGATGTGGGTACATTGTGCATTATGACCGTGTAGAGGACTGCTGCAGCAGCTGCCTTGTAGTACGTGAGTCCTGCATCAGGATCAGGTCTAGATCGGTAAGTTCTGACTATCTTCTTGAATAGCTCGATTGCAAGGTTGGTCTGTCTCTCATCGAGACCTAGCTTATGTGCAAGCATGTAGAGGCAAGCTATTGCCCTCAGCTCTGCCCTATTTCTCAGTCTCAGCTGCCTATCTATGAGCTCCAGCTTCCTCAGGAAGTTCAGTCTTCTTGCCTTGCTCACGATGTCATCATTCTTGACATCTACGTAGTCTATCCTGTGGGTGCTCTCTCTTAGAGGCTCGTTGCTGTACATTGAGACCGAGGGAACGTACAGCACATCCACTACGGTTGCACAGTTTGGACAGACGTACTGTCCTGTGTTTGGGTCAAGAATTACGTTATGGCCACAGTAGGGACATCTCATGTGATGTAGTGCATTGAGAGACGCTATAAGTTAGGTAGATACTTCTTTGCCGTAGACGCTGAGTGACAAAACTTTCGGTCTACTGCTGTATCCTCTTTATACCAACGTAGACCTTCTCACCAATGTTCACAGGTTCAGAGTAGCCTTTTATCTCAAGAATGAGCCCACCAAGAGATATCCTTACGAGCTTCTCAGCGACATAGTACACCTTTCCCCACATGTAGACATCCCAGTTCTGCTTGTAGTTCTCATCCTTCACATTGTCAATGCACAGTCTAACCTTCATGTCCTTGTTAATCTCGACCTTGACAACTCCCTCAGGGTACTCAAAGTACACCTCATGCCCTTTCTCATCTCTCATTATCAGTGCCTTGATTGTTGGATAATCAGGAAGAACCTGCGCATCGACGACTGTAAGAACTTCATCAAACTTCATCCTGCACATGGCGCATGTACAAAATATATAAGCTTGACTACGCTTTCAGGTCTTGTGGCAACGCCCCTGACTGAGGCTTCACGTAAGTTCACTCTGGAACTAATGAACATGTTGAACAGAAGAGTGCGTGTAGTAACAACGAGCGGAACAGTGTATGAGGGCATCCTGATAGGCGTAGACAACGAGCTTAACATTGTCCTAGGAGACGTATCAACAAGCCGACAGGAAAGGTATCCACGTGTACTAATTCTAAAACATGCGATCTGCGAAATCGCACTTCTTGAAGAAAGGCTTGACCTGAGAGAGCTCGCTAAGATCTTGGAGAAGTACTTCCCCGGAATGGTCAAGTACGTTGAGGAGGCCAACATTATACTTGTCGGCGATAGGATAAGAGTCACAGAGGCGGGTGTGGAAGGATCAGGACCGCTTGCTAAACGTGTCAAGGAGATTTATGACCAGTTCATGATGAGTAGAGGCAAGTGAGATGTTTGAGATCGTTGAGAAGGACCTTGCTGCAAGGATAGGTAAACTACAGACAAAGTCAGGAACTATCGAGACTCCTGCACTTTTCCCAGTTGTAAATCCTGTTAAGCAGACGCTACCTCTTCAGGAAATCGAGGAGGTTGGGTACAGGCAAATAATAACCAATGCCTACCTGATAAAGAGAACGTACGGTGAGCTTGCGCGTGAGGTAGGGATACACAGCTTATTGTCCTGGAACGGCGTTGTCATGACTGATTCAGGAGCTTACCAGCTCATGGAGTATGGAGAAGTCGAGGTGGATCCTGACGAGATCATTCAGTATCAGCTAGACATAGGGTCTGACATAGGTGTAATCCTTGACATACCGACGAGGGGGGACACGCCTTATCACACTGTGCTCATTGAGGTTGAGGAAACTCTCAGACGTGCACGTAGGTCTCTGCTACTTAAGAAACATCTGGATCCTGAAGGAAAGATGCTCCTTGTGGGTCCAGTACAGGGTGGGACGTACCTAGACTTGGTCGACTACTCTTCACGTGTATTAGCAAAGCTTGACTTTGACCTATATGCTGTGGGAAGTGTTACAGTACTTCTTGAACAGTATGAATTTTCAAAAATTCTGGAGACGGTAATTGTCGCAAAGAGAAATTTGCCACCAGGCAAGCCAGTTCACCTCTTCGGTGCAGGTCATCCACTGATAATACCGTTTGCCGTTGCGCTAGGAGTCGACTTGTTTGACTCTGCCAGCTACATAATCTACGCACGTGATGATCGTGTCATGTTACCTGACAGGACTCTGAGACTTGACGATATCAAGACCGACCATATACCATGTACATGTCCCATCTGTAGAAAGTACACTGTGAAAGAGCTGTTGGAGATGCCTAAACATGAGCGTGAGCCACTGCTAGCTAAGCACAATCTCTACGTCCTGATGAGGGAGATTGAGGAAGTCAAGCAGAGGATAAGGGAGGGAACATTGTGGGACTATCTTCAGGAAAAGGCCTCTGCAAATCCCCGTGTCTATGAGGCTTTTCTAACTGTTGCAAGAGCATGTAAACACTTGATTAAGTACTCACCTATAACACGTGGAGATGTACATGGTATACATGTACTGACTTTGATAGACATTGCACGTCCATTAATTAGAAATCATGTTGAACGTCTAGTAGAGAACTACAGTCCGATGCCAGGTAAGGAGATCTTAGTAATTCTTCCTGAGGTTCTTGATGAGAGACCCTGCAATCGTGCAAGCTTCTACCTGTACCTATGTTATAGACTTGACAAGCTTAACCTATTGGAAAAGGTTCACATATGTTTCTTGAGTCCCGTTCTTGGTCTCATACCTCACGAAATTGCAGATGTGTACCCATTGGCACAGTATGAATATGTTAGGACACTGCCAACGCTCGATAAGCTAGGTCTTGCTCTGGCTGTGCAATACCTGAAGAGGTTTGGAAACATGTACAGATGGATAATAGTTGCCGTATCAGGAAGATTGAGAAAGCTTGCTGAGAAGGCGCTTCGCCTTGCTGGTCTTTACGATAAGTGCATATTCCTGACAGTGGACGACGATGTTCCCATAACGATGGTGGACACTATATGTAGTATGGTGCTCCTTCTCTCTTCTTCTGCTCCTCTTCAAGCATCTTCTTCATCTCACGTAGCTCCTCCTCGTACTTAGCAGCGATTTCGCGCAGTTTCTCAACATTGACCTTGACGCCGAAGCAGTTTGAAAAGAACTCAAGACCTACAAGGGCTGCTGAGGGGTCTGCACGCCACTTTGAGGCGTATGGAAGTATGGCAATTGCGGGAAAGTCCATTCTCTCAAACTCGTTTAGCAGCAGTGCAAGTGGGCCAATTACGAAGAAGTTGAGTTCCATGTCTTTTGCACCACACATTGAGTAGCCTCTCAGCTTGTATGTGCTCGTTGTGACTACACGTAGAGGTGCGGGATCGTCACCTCTTGCCTCACTGTCAAGTCCTCCAAACAGTACAGCTACCTCGTAGCCATTGAGGACGACCCATCTGGCGAGGGTCTTTATGAAGCTGTATATTGCACGTTCTGAGCCTGGTAGACCCCAGTAAGCTAAGAACAGGGTCACACCGTTACTCTCATCATGATAGAGCTCGCCGGGTGTAGTCAATCTTCCTGTATCGAAGACATATGCACAGTTTGCTGGCTCTTGAATAAGCTCTAGGAAGCCTACACGTTTACAGGGGAGTGTACTTATCAGGTGTCTCACAGATATGTAGCCGACAAGTCCAATGCCGTGAAATCCTGTTATGAAGATTCTCCTGTTCCTTATTGGGCAGGTCAGGACTATGTTTGTGCGAAGACTCATTTCTCAGCTACTGCTGTGCAGTTCCTAAATTATTTTTCACGTAGCAGCGTACTAACGTAGTCCTGAAGCTTCTTTATTACATCTGTGAGGTACTCCACCTCCACACTATGGTCAGGTTGGACAAGTGCAGTATCATCACGTGGACACCTGAAATCAAGCTCGTAGGCCTCATCCATTGTGTATCTTCTGAAGCAGGTTGGACACACGTAGTATGCTGTTGATGCAAGCTCCTGAACGCATTCACGTAGAATCTCTATGACTTGTTTGACACGTGATGCTACTATTCTCTTAACAAATTCTGTACTAACTTTCAGTCTATTCTCATACTTTCCACGCTCTGGATCTATTGCCTCCTTCTCAACTTCAATTAATGCATATTTGAACAATGTGTGAAGAACTTTCCTAACCTCGGAGCCCTCTATCCCTATTGCAGACGATATCTTATCTTCAGGAAGGGATTCTCCACGCGTTGCAAGGTAAGTTATTACACGTACAGCAAGCTTCCCAAGTTCAGGATTGTCATGTTCAAATGAGACTAGCCTATCTACAAGGTTCAGAAACAGCTTTGTTAAAACATCTAGCTTCTGTGTCGTCATGTCGTTGTGATAGCCCTCTCACTCCTTATAACGAAATCTACGTTATGATCCTTCAGTATAGTGACAACTTTCTGCACATGCTGCGTAGGTACTCTAAGTCTAACAACTCCATCAAGCATCTCCAACTTCGCATACTTGAACACCACGTCAGGAATAGACTCGACACCTGACACTATCTCAATGACCTCTGGTGCAAGCTTCCTCAAAATCGCCTCTTTCAACTTCTCAAAACCTATCCTGTACTCGGCAGATATCATGACGGGCTCCTCAAGTCCAGCCTCACGTACAAGCTTTGCACGTTCCTCAATCTCCTCCTGACTTTTCACTAGATCTATTTTATTAAGAACAGGCAAAACCTTCGAGTATGGAATAGACAGGTCTCTCAATACTTTTAAGCTTGTTTCTAACTTTCTCTTAAACTCCTTCAGATCCTCGCTAACGTCAAGTATGAGCAGTATTAAATCTGCCTGTGCAATCTCCTCGATAGTTGCATAGAAAGCCTCTATTAGAAGTGGCGGTAAATCATCTATGAACCCTATAGTATCTGTAAGCACCGCCTTAAGACCATCTAAATCAATTATCCTCGAATATGTGCTTAATGTTGCAAATGGCTTACCATCCCTATACTTAAAGTGTTTTGTAAGTTTGTTAAATAGAGTAGTCTTACCTGCCATCGTGTATCCTGTTAAGACAATTTCAGGTAAGCCGCTCTCCTCCTTTCTCTTGCTTATAAGCATCTTCTTTTTGCTTCTAATTTCTCTTAATTCACGTGTAATTGTTGCTATTCTATTTCTCACATATCTGTAATATGCCTCGACTGCGTACTCACCTGCACCATGGTAACCAATTTGCTCACCAATCTTTGCAAGCCTGATGTACTCTCTAATGAGAGGTAGCCTATGCTTAAGTCTCGCTAGTTCAATCTGTAGTTTTGCTTCTTTTGTACCGGCTCTCTTATCAAAGATCTCGAGAATTAGCTCTACCCTATCCATTACCGTTATGCCAAGCTCCCTCTCAAGATTGAAGTGCTGCCTTGGCTTGAGCTCGTGGTATGTTATTAATACGTCAATGTGCTCACGCTTAATTATCTCCTTAATTTCCTGTAATTTTCCAACACCAACATAGTACCTCGAGTCCTGCTCGCGTTCCTGCGTTATCACTATCTTAGGCTCGTACCCTGCCGCATCTGCAAGTAATTTGAACTCTTCAAGCTTCCTTGGATGTATTACAGTGTCAACATAAACCAGTATAGCTGGCTTACGCTCCACCGAGTAGCGTTAACGCTCACTTCTCTTTAAAACCAACGAAGCTCCTCTCCACTACTCTTCCTCCCTCTTCCTAATCTCAACAATGTCTCCAAGTGTGAGCTCCTCAGGAGGTGTAGGTGTCTTAACAGGCAGCTCTGGCATGCTCTCCTGCGAAGGTACTAGAAGCTTGACACGTAGAACCTTCTCGAGCTTTCTAGCAAGCTCAACATCTGGCATTAGCTGTCCCTCCTCTATTCTCCTGATTATGCTCTCCTTAACTCCCACAAGCTTTGCTAAAAGCTCACGTGTAAGCCCCATCGACTCGCGTGCCTTTCTAATTACCTCAGCATAGTTTTCAACAACCTCAAACCTCTCAGGTCTAATCTGTATCTTCGACTGCTGCTGTCTTGTGACAATCCTGAAAGTGGTTGTCCTTCCGCGCTCCTGGACACGTATTGAAAATGGCTGAGGTGTAGAGTATCTTGCAGTGTTGACTTCCTGTGGCTTCAGGGTCTTGATTCGCTTAGCCGTGGCATACCTTCTGCTACATGCTTCACATAGTATGAGTGTTGCACCGTCAATCTCGACAATCACGGGCTCAGTCTTAATAGGACTACCACATATGTCACAATAGTACACCACAAACCGTCCCGTGAGGATTCTACCAGAGTCAATATATGTGTTTTCTCATCAGACAATGAGGCTAATTTTAGAACCCCCCTTCCTGCTCTACGAGATGTGCGTCTAAGTAACCGATACTACGTCGAGCTAGTGTATGGCAAGCTCTCATACCTCTACGGTAAGGAATGTGCAGAGAAGCTCTGTCAGGAAGGACCTGTGAAAATTGTTTTATCATCAACAGGTAGGCCAAGGCATGTCTATGTACATGATGTCCTTGTCTTTACACTAAGAAACACGGATGGTTATCTTCTACCAACAATTGAAGGCTGCAAATATGTGAAGTACTATGTGAAGGTTAGGGAAGATGCTGTGCCTTTCATTAAGCAGGGTCGGTCTGTAATTGCGAAGACTGTGCTTGATGTGAGTGACGATGCTAGACCCGGCTGTGAGGTTAAGGTTCTATCACCTGAAGGTGAGATATTGGCAGTGGGAAGACTCCTACTGTCCAAGGATGAGATCAGGACCGTGACCAGGGGAGCCGCGGTTAAGGTACGTGATCATGTGAGATCTTGATTTTTAAGATCCTGACATTGAGGAAGCTTGCTGTGTTGTCTGCGTCTTTTCTCCTCCTGTCTCTGTCCTCGGTGGGTACTCTCTGACGTTACCTATCAGTATGAGTAGTGTGATAAGTTTCTCAAGCTCCTTATCCTCTGTAAGTGCCCTCTCGATAAGTTTCTCAGTTGCGGCACGTCCCCAGTAGCCCTCAATTACTAGTGCAATGTTCTTACTTCTCATTCCTATCAACATTGTTGGTGTACCTCTCACTCCTAGTTCTTTTCCAAATTTTTTACAAGTCATAACTATTTCAACTTCCTCTTTTGGAACTTCGACATTCTTCAGAGATTCTACAAAACTCTTGTCTTCAGGATTCAAGTACACTTTTCTTATAACTTCAAGAAATGCGTCAGGATTGTTGCGATATATTCTCCTCAGGATGACATGCGCATTTTCAGATCCTCTATGTACAGGAAAGTCGAGGTAGTACAGGCTTATCTTACCTTCTCTCACGAGCGACATTATGTACTCGCTGCATTCTCTGTGCATTCTTGCACAGGCTGGGCAGTCTACATCGAAGAATATTCCTACCACAACGTTAGTCTTCTCATCGTCTCCATATCTGAGACCAAGTTCCCTCATCTTCTCAAGCACTTTCGAGAAGTTCGTCACTATGTATAGATCCATTGTCGGCTTCTAGAACCATGCCATGACTTTATATGGCTTTTGTTGTGCCATGTAGGGATGTTTAAATACTCGTTAAGTCAAACCGCTACCCAATGTCAACCTCAACAATGCAGTCAACAGCCGGAAGGACAATAACGCTCTATGGAACTGAGGTCCCGAGATGCACATCATGTAATAGGCCAATCGCGCCAGATGAGAGAGGCGTACGTTTCATATGTCCAAACTGTGGTAAAGCAGAGATCTGGAGATGTGAGAAGTGTAGGAAACTTGGTACTCCATGGAAATGTCCTGTCTGTGGGTTCGAGGGGCCTTAGGACAGGATTAAATATTTAAAACCGTGCATGTACGCCCTTGTGCAATGGCAGAGGTCTGCCTAATATACCGGGTAACGCCCAATGATCCAAATGTGAACTATGAGGAGCTTAAGCAGAAGATAAAGGCCTCACTTGAGCCAAAGTACAAGGTTGACAAAATTGAGGAAGAGGAGATTGGGTTCGGGATAAAGGCACTTAGGATATATATCAGGATGCCTGAGGCATCCGAGGAGCACTCAAGCGATGAGATTGAGAACATCTTAAACAGCATCGAGGGAATTGGCGGAGTCGAGCTTGAGTACTTTACAAGACTCGGATTCTAACATCGGGCTCAATCTCGTTTTGCAACAAACAAACGTTTTAAATAATGGGGCAAGTCTCTACAGACACCGAAGGTGAGTTTTCGTGTCGTTACCTGCAACCACTGACCGTGACGAATGGATTGAGCTTAGGGTTGTAGAGGCAAAACAGAGAGACGCTAACAAGCCGATAGTCAGGATTGACCCTCAGGTAATGAAGGAATATGGCATAGAGCCAGGCATGGTTGTTGAGATTGTTGGAAGGAGAAGAACTGCTGCCAAGGTGTGGTATGGACTACCTGAGGACGAGGGTAAGAGAATAATCAGGATGAACAGCATCATGAGGAAGAACGCTGACGTCAGCGTAAACGAGAAGGTCAGGGTAAGGAAGGTTGAGCCAAAGCCTGCACAGCTTGTCAAGCTGGCTCCCGTGTCTATGACCCTTGCAGTTGATCAAAACTTCACACAGTACATTAAGCAGAGATTGAGAGACTATGTCCTATGTGAGGGCGACCTTGTCCAGCTCACAGTCCTTGGTCAGCCACTTACCTTCCAGGTTGTTCAAATTAAGCCAAGTAACGTTGTTGCAATTATAACAGAGGACACGAACCTCGTAGTCTACGAGAGGCCAATTGAGAACATTAAGATTCCACGTGTTACTTGGGAGGATATTGGTGATTTGGAGGAGGCTAAGCAGAAGATTCGTGAGCTTGTTGAGTTGCCGTTACGTCATCCTGAAATCTTTAAACACCTAGGCATAGAACCACCAAAAGGAATCCTACTATACGGA
>CAYPXK010000037.1:0-3329 GCA_964414695.1 uncultured Thermoproteaceae archaeon
CACGTACAGCCTTCTCCAAAAATGCGCTCACTTCAGGATAGTCACGCACGAGCAGTGCTATACCGTATGCTGTGTCTACAATCTCTTCAAGACATAGTGAATACCTTATCAATGTCAGTATCTCAACTGGGTCTCCAGTGAGCTTTGTCAAAACCTTCTTCTCAAAGTCCAGATGCTTCTCATCGAAGTGTTGCTCAATTTCGATAACTTCCTCAATTGTTACAGTGTCGCGAGATAGAACAGCAAGATATGCGAGATCCAGCGCTATCTCAGACAGGTTCTTCATGGTTACAAGATCTTGAACTATTTCCTGAATATCTTTACTTGTTGACATGTTCTGCAGCTTCGGCTTCTTTATGTTCAAGACCCCTGAAAGTGAGAGGCTCTCAATGACATCTCTTGTTGTCCTGAAGACTATGAGGTCTCCTCTATGAAGAACCTTGTCGAGTGCCGGATCTAGAAGCCACCTTGTTCCACACTTGACCGCAATTATGTCTAATGAGGCACCTGCAGCATCAATTACGTCACGTACGCTGATTGTCTTGGTGACTTCCGCCATTGCTACTTGTTCCTCACTTAGCTCTATTGCATGGAGGAGAACTGGATGTGGCTTGTAGCCGAGTGATAGCAGTTTAGCAAAATCCTGCATTGAGTCAACTGCCCGCTTCATGAGATGTGCAACATCCATGAAACTTGCAAGAAACTTGGCATCATCAATGGATAGTCCACTGAATGCGAATACTGTGTGCAGAATCAGGTTTCTCCAGTAGTGGTCAATCTGCTCTACAAGATGCTGTAACATGTGTGTGAAATCCCTGTCAGCATACAGAAGGGCATAATATGTGAGATCTAATAGAAGACTTGACAAATTCCTAATCTTCTTTATACACTCAGATACTGATAGAGGTCTGTAGCTCTGAGACGATTCTTGACGCAACATCTGCCTCTACTACAACATTTTAAACACGGTCACGTTAATAAGAGTTTGCTCAATGTGCCTGCCAGGAAGCTGAAACTCGATGTCAGAGAGTACATCATAAGTACAATAACGTTGCTTACATGTAACTACACAGACTTTATAACAGGTTTCTTCTTGACAATTTTCAAACCCATAATAAGCACTGCGAGGTATCTAATGCTAATACTGCCAGCAATAATGAATATGAGAGGCTGCAACTACGTGACATATAGTACTAGAGTTTCAGCGAAACTGCACTTAGGTTTAATTGAGCCGAGAATTAAGAGACAGACAGAACTTAGTATAGAAATAGCAATAGTGTACACAGTTACACTTGCTGCAGGAATAATAATAACACTTCTAGCAGTCTTGGTGTATGATAAATGTCTTAAATTGATGAGTGATATATTAATAATATCAACACTCTCAGGGCTAATCTCAGCTACTGCAACAATTCCCGTAACAACACTCCTTCTATTTCAACTATTTAAAAAGAACATAAGACCGGAAGTGGTTGTTGGTCCGTTAGAATCTATAGTTGGAGATGTTATAACAGTACCAACGTTAGTGCTCTCATACATTATCATGATATTGTTATCGACGGTAAATATTCTCAAGATCTGCACTATAGTACTGCTGCTGACGGCGCTTGCCCTACTCTTAGGACACGTTATCCTATCTCAACGACAGAGATACCTATGGAATCCACGTAGAGTACTATTGGAAACTATCACATCTGCCACAGTATCCTCAGCAATTGAAATATTTACAGGATTGTTTATACTGAACAGATTAGAGACTTACGTTACGGTAAGTGTTCTACTTTTTGCTCTTCCTGCAACTATGGCAGCTGCTGGTGCTATCAACGTTAAATATTCTGCAGAACTGTCAACAATGTTGCACCTGGGAGAGCTTGAGCCACACATCAAGATTAATAGAAAAGTCCTATCGACAATGTCTAGATCAATATCTCAAGCGTTTATATTATACACAAATGTGATACTAATGTCATTTGTTTATCTTCTTCTTTCTCACGAGAGATATCCATGGGCTATATTAATACCATTCTTATCAGGTATCGCAACTACAATTACTATGCTATTCATAACGTATTACATAGTTGTAGTCTCGTTCAAGTTGGGTATTAATCCTGCAAATGTCTCAGGACCTCTAATAATGCCACTCTGTGATTTAACAAGTTCCTTAGTCTATATGATGTTATCATCATTAGTAATTCATTAAGGTACACAAGCATTTATAGTGTTACGAACAGAGGTAAAGAATATCTGAAAAATGATGAAAAGAAAAAGGAAAAATAAAACTAAGGTAAGATATTGAAAGAAAATAAGAAGAAAGTAGGGGTTGTGTTTTGGAGCGGAACTTGGAAGCTGTTTATTATGTTAGTGTTATTTCCATCGTTATTACAGGAGCTGGCATCCATTGGCCTGTGTTTGGGTTCCACAGCAGTCCTCCCGGGACTACTGTAAAGTGCGGTTTCACGTATGCGACTTTATTGTAGTATGGTGTTCCTGCTAGTACGTGGTTATTTGCTTGATATGTTGTAACTATGTTGTACACTTCGCTAGCTGTTAGTTTTCCTAGTATGAACATGTGTAGATACGCGCCGGATCCGTGTAGGACCCATATCTGTGCGACATATTCATTGTTGCTCTTCTGGTACACTACTACGCGCACCACTTCATCAACCCAATTGTCGAGCAGGGATGTTGGTATGCCTGGGTACCACAAGTCTTCCCATAGCAACATTGCGTCGAATATCGGCTTGCCTAGATTGCTGCACTCTGGCGCCGTGAAGACATATTTTAACCCGTGTATATCAATCACTTCAACTGTGTAGCTTGTGCATGGGTCAGGGTTTATGTACATGACTATTGGTCCGAGTGCCCATCTTTCTGATGGTGTCATCTCCTTGAGGTTCAAGATGTTTACCTTCTTTGCGTAGTATATTGTTGCTTTACCTTCTATAATCTTCGGTGTGGAACTTCCACTGTAATATAGCAGGACATATGTGCCAATTGTTGGATAGACTATTACTACATGCATTTGATTAGAGTCAATGTCTAGTCTTGTGCCTGTCCTACCTGCAACAAATGCGAAGTCAAGCCCTGCCTCTGCTAGAGCGTTATATATCTGCTTGAGGGTACTACTGCTGCTAGACGATCCCTCGGCAGCGCTACTTAGCCCCCCGACTCTGCCACTATGCGTCCCCTATATACTGTCTGACCCTTGTAGTATATTGTCACTAGGTATGCATTGGATGCGGTACAGCTTGTGCCTGCACTCTTTGAAGTCACTGTTATCTCTAGTGTAGCTACCTGGCCGGCGTTCAGTGTTAGTGGTATTGATGTTG
>CAYPXK010000038.1:0-11719 GCA_964414695.1 uncultured Thermoproteaceae archaeon
CAGGACTTCCACACAACCTAGTCGCTGCACAGGTAGCTAGACAAGCAACGGTTCCAGGAAAAGAGGAGGACTTCGTAATCGTCTTCGTAGGTATTGGACTGAAGATGGAGGAGGCACTGTTCTTCCTGAACGAGTTCAAGAAGACTGGAGCCTTGAGAAGACTCGTAGTCGTGCTGAACCTAGCAAATGACCCCATTGCCGAGCGTATACTAGCGCCAAGAGTAGGCCTAACAATAGCGGAGTACCTAGCATGGGAGAAGGGTTACCACGTGCTGGCCATTCTGACAGACATGACAAACTACTGTGAAGGACTTAGAGAGCTATCAAGCAGCAAGGGTGAGCTACCAGGAAGAAGAGGATACCCAGGATACATGTACACAGACCTAGCAACAATTTACGAGAGATGTGGAAAAGTAGTTGGCAAGAAGGGAAGTCTAACACAGTTCCCAATCCTAACAATGCCACATGACGACATTACACATCCAATACCAGACCTATCAGGATACATAACTGAGGGCCAGATAATTCTGAGCAGAGCACTGTGGGGCAAAGGAATCTACCCACCAATTGACGTAGTGGGAGAGTTCGTAGGTGTAGCAAGCTTATCAAGACTCATGAAGGACGCAGTAGGTGAAGGCAAGACAAGAGAAGACCACAAGTACGTTGGAAACCAGCTTGTTGCAGCATATGCGAAAGCTGTGGAAATTAGAAAGTTAGCAATACTGGTAGGAGAGTCCAACCTAGGATGGAGAGAAAGAAGATACCTAAGATTTGCAGACGCATTCGAAAGAAAGTTCCTATCACAGGGCTTCTACGAGAGAAGAACATTTGAGCAGACACTAGACCTTGCATGGGAAGTACTGAGTATACTACCTGAGGACGAGCTAACGCTAGTACCACCAGACATGACAAAGAGATACTACAGAAGAAGTGTATTTGAATCAATTAAAGACGAGGCAGTAGTAAAGAAGTAGAGATAGCAATAACACAGTTATAACATTTCTTTACAAACTTGTCGGTATAATTATTAGAGAATTCTTCCTCAAAATTCCCTTATAAATCCCAAGCATTCCAAGGTTCTATTTTCGTATTAAACGTCCTGAACTTTACCTGCATTATTTGCACACGGTACTTAGGCTGCTTTTAGCTATTGCTTTCCCCTGTATATACGCCATACACACAGGCGTAATAGCTTATAAATGAGAAGTTCAGTACTATCATAACAGTTTGTGTATTTCTGCACAACTTGTTTCCTTCCTGAAGAAGTTGTATCTTTATGGTCTGTTAGTTCAACGAACTCTCAGGATTGGTAGTGTATCTGGTTCAGGAATAGGACAATTCTTTAAAGACGCGTAAAATAATAATGCTTCGTGTCTAGCACAAGCAAAGGAACAAAAGATAGCAGAAACAGAGAGAAGATGGTACTGATAAGCGTTCACATTCCGAAGCAGATGCTTGATGAACTTGACAAACTTGTACAAGAAGGAAGATTCCCGAACAGGAGTGAGGCAATACGTGTAGCAATACGCGATCTATTGCTCAAGGAGAGAGCAAACAGAAGCAGAGAAGGTTCTGTAGAAGTACCGCTTGTGCCTGGCAGATAAAAGACAAGTATAGAGTAATCAGTTGCGCCAGGCCTAATCATCCCTCATTCAGGGTTCATTTCATCATCTAAATTCTAGGTTTCTTCGGTCTCTCTTATTACTGTTCTTCTCTTCTATTCTTTAGACCGTGTATTCAATATTAAAATGGTGATGAATTAGGCGAATTAACGTAAGTTGTTTCTGCAAGTTAATAGAGTCTTTCGTGAAAAACGTTTAAAAGGTTAGTATTGGGCTCAAGTACACGTGGCATCCGCATCCTCGCTTGTGACAACGTTCCGTTTCGTAAAGTGGCTCGAGGAAGTTGACAAGTCTATGCACAACCTTGTGGGAGGCAAGGCGGCTAATCTCGGAGAGATGATTAAGATTGGAATACCTGTCCCACCTGGATTTGTCGTCACAGCTGAGGCATACAGGTACTTCGTTGAGAAGACAGGAATAAAGGATAAGATATTCGAAATTCTTCGAGAGGAGATCAAGGAGAGAAAGCCGGAGGAGTACGAGAGGGCTTCCAGAAGGATAAGGGAGCTCATTGAGAGCACACCAATGCTTCCTGAAATTGAGCAGGAAATCAGGGCTGCATATAGGGAGCTATGTAAACGTGTAGGCATCGAGAACGTACCTGTAGCAGTACGCTCTAGCGCAACTGCCGAGGACATTCCAGAGGCAAGCTTCGCTGGACAGCAAGACACATACCTCAATGTACGTGGTGAAGATCAGGTAGTATTCTACGTAAAGAAGATATGGTCCAGCCTTTTCACTGCAAGAGCGTTAGCTTACAGAGATTCTCACAACATTCCACACGACAAGACCTTCATGTCCGTTGTCGTGCAGAAGCTTGTTAATGCTCGCTCGGCCGGCGTCATGTTTACTCTTCACCCAATTACAGGTGACCGCGACAAGATTGTCATAGAGTCTGTCTGGGGTCTCGGTGAGGGCATTGTAAGTGGCAAGATTACGCCCGATGAAATTATAATAGATAAGAAGACTATGACAATAGTCGAGAAGAGGGTCTCAACAAAGAGAATTGCAGTGGTGCGTGATGAGAAGGGTCTCACGAAGGAGATTGAGCTTCCTCCAGATAAGGCAAATGCCATGAGCATAACTGACGAGGAGGCGCTCAAGCTAGCCGAGTATGGTCTCAAGCTGGAGCAGCACTACAATCACCCAATGGACATTGAGTGGGCTATTGATGCAGACCTACCATATCCAAGCAACATATTCATAACACAGGCAAGATATGAGACCTACTGGAGCAGGAAGGCCGAAAAGAAGGAGGAGGCAAAACCTGTATCTGCAGCTGAGGCAAAGATTGTTGTAAGAGGCCTACCTGCAAGTCCTGGAATTGCTACAGGTAGGGTGAAGATCTGTCTAACAGTTGAGGAGGCTGCGAAGAAGATGCAGCCTGGAGACATACTGGTCACCAAGATGACTGACCCAGATTGGGTTCCATACATGAGGATTGCTGCTGCAATAGTGACAGATGAGGGTGGAATGACCTCTCACGCTGCAATCGTATCACGTGAGCTTGGCATACCTGCAGTTGTTGGAACAGGAAATGCCACACAGGTACTTAAGGACGGTGAAGTGTACACGGTCGACGGCTCAAGAGGCGTCGTGTATGAGGGTGTCGTAAAGGTAGAAGAGAAGAAAGAGGAGGCAGCTGCACCTGCGGCTGCTGCAGCACCTAAGGAGATAATACTACACATATACAGATCCATCAGGACAGGCACAGGAGTATACATGAACCTTGGAGTACCTGACAAGATACACGAGTACAAGGACCTGCCCTTCGATGGTATTGGCCTCATGAGAATCGAGTTCACTATAAGCAGCGTAATCAAGGAGCATCCACTGTACCTGATAAGCATAGGGAAGGAGGACAAGTTCGTCAACATGCTAGCAGACGCAATTGCACAGGTAGCAGCAGCAATCTACCCAAGGCCAGTAATTGTGAGATTCAGCGACTTCAAGTCAAACGAGTATAGACAACTTGTTGGTGGTGAGAAGTTTGAGCCTGTTGAAAGAAACCCAATGTTAGGATGGAGAGGCGTGTCAAGATACATAAGTCCAAGATACGAGAAGGCATTCAGGCTTGAGCTACGTGCCGTCAAGAAGGTGCGAGACGAGATGGGTCTGAAGAATGTTCACGTAATGGTGCCATTTGTCAGAGCTCCATGGGAGCTCGAGGCCTTTAACAGAATGCTAGAAGAGGAGGGACTTGTACGTGGCAGAGACTTCAAGGTCATAGCAATGGCGGAGGTTCCAAGTATTGCAATACTGGTCGAAGAATTTGCTGAGTATGTTGATGGCTTCTCAATCGGCAGTAATGACCTAACTCAGCTGGTGATGGGTGTAGACCGAGACAATGAGATCCTTGTACGTGAGAATCCAAGGTACTTCGACGAGAGAGAGTTACCTGTACTTAAGGCAATGTACGAGATAATCAGAAGAGCTCACAAGCTTGGCAAGACTGTCGGCATATGTGGACAAGCGCCATCAGTATATCCTGACATAGTTGAGTTCCTCGTGAGAGCAGGCATAGACTACGTAAGCGTTAACCCAGATGCAGTAATACCAACAAGGCTACTAATTGCATCCATTGAGAAGAAGATAATGCTCGAGAAACTAAGTGAAATAGCTGCACTCCTTAAGTATGGCAAGAAGGAGCTCACAGAAGCCGAAGAGAGCGAGATCTTCAGAGAAATAATATTCAAGATTTATGGAGGTAAAAGGTACTAACAAGCATACATAACTCCTTAACAACACACTCTTACAATCTCTCTAACTTTTCCTAACATAGGCTTTTAGTATCCTTCTCTCTTCATTAATACGTGAAAAATATTGTCATAGTCTGCCTAGGTAGCGAATGGTATAATGACGATATTGCCGGTCTGGAAGTATGCAAGAGACTTAGGTATACAATTAGTCAATACACTGGTAATTGTCAGGTAAATATTGTGACTTGTGAGACAGGTATTGAGCGTTGTCTCGGGTTAATTTACAGGCATAATCCTGATGTTGTAATATTTGTTGATGCAGTTCAAGTAGTGAATTATGGAGATGTGGATACTAAAGCTGGTGATGTTGTTATTGTTGACTTGTCTGAGATTACCAATAATGAGAAAACTACCTTGAATATTCATACACATAAGCTACCTCTCCCAATTGTTGCGCAATTCCTGAAGTATTATTGTGAGAAGCTTAGGGAAGTTCTACTTGTGGGTATTGTTGTGAAGGACTTGGAACTTTGCTTAGAAGAATGCGAGCTAAGTGAGGAGGCAAAATATGGTGTAGAGAAAGCTTTGAATGTGTTGAACGATATATTGAGAGAGTTCTGTGGAGAAGGAATAAAGAGAAGAGGTAAGGTAAGTAGAGGATAGAGGAAGGAATAGAGAGTGAAAGTTTTACTGCGTTTACTGTCCGCTCGTTCAGCCTATATGTTAGATTACTGGGATTAGCATCTTAGGCAACATTAGTATTACAGGTGCTGTGCCAAGTATTATCAATGTTAGTAGAAGTATTATACATGCTGCATTGGCTAGGTAAGTCTTAGGTGTCTCAGGTAGTGTGGCGTCCTTTGGTTCGCCTAGGAATGTTCTATGCCACAGTCTTCTAATTGCGTAGGCTGGTGTTATTATTGCGGCCCCTACTACAAGTGCAACGATTGTTCCTCCAATGTAGGGTCCTAGCTTTAGTGCAAGTTCAACTGTTGCTAATATTACTAAGAGCTTTGCGAAAAATCCGGGAAGTGGCGGTAATCCTGCAAGTGTCAGTGCACCGCCCAGGAATGTCCATGTTGCTACCTTGTGTCTTCTGAAGAGTCCTCCCAGGCTGTAGTACTCGTGTGCTCCATATAATGCGACAGGTAGTCCACCTGCGAGGAATAGTAGAGACTTTCCAAGTGCGTGAACTATCAGGTAAAGTAGGGATATTGCGAACAGTGTGGTAATTGTGTATTGAGATAGTACAGGTGACAGTACTATACCTATTGCTAATGGTATGGATGCAAATCCCATGTGGCCAATTGTCGAGTATGCTAGTGCTCTCTTAACATCAGGTTGAGTTACTGCACACAAGGAGCCGTAGAGCATGCTTGCAATACCGTATCCTAGGAGTACGTAGCCGTAGGGGACAAGTGCTGTCAGTGTGTTCATGTAGTGCCTCATTAGTATATTCATGAGTGCAACGTAGCCACTCGCTACAGCTACACTTGACAGAACGGCACTTGCAGATGTGTGTGCTCTTGCATGAACATCAGGCAGCCATGCATGAAGCGGCACAATGCCAACCTTTAGCAGTAGACCTATCGAGAACAGTGCAAGACCCGTAACTAGCAGTGCCTTCAATGCTGGTACCTGTACAACTAGTCCAAGACCTAGGAGCTCTATAACGGTGCCTAACAGGGTCATATACAGGTACTTCAGTGCTGCCTCGCTGGCATACTCTTCGCCAGCTATGAGTATGAATACTATTGACAGTGCTTGCAGTTCGACAAAGACACAGGCTGTCAGTAAGTTGCCACTTAGGCCGAGTAGTGCTACAGTGAATATGAAGGCTGACAGGAATGGTGGTAGTGCTGGAGCATTTCTCTTAGGCTCGATGTCTACTGCAAACAGCGCTGCAGCAAACCCTATGATAAATACTGTCAATGTGAAGAATGCCGTAAGTGGATTTACTACGAACTCGAGTGGGCCGTAGGTCACTACCAGGTGCGTGTTCTTTAGATATGTGAGCCAGATCATTCCAAATGATAGAGCTAGACCGAACAGTGTGCCGCCAGCTACGATTGCTGCACCTGCCTTATATCTGAGGGCTGCCAGCCCTGCCGCAAGTATTGTTGTTACTAGTGCAAGAGCTAGAAGCGTCTCTACGAACATGTTCTCACCCTAGTACCTCAGTTTCATTAGTGAGTCAACGTTTTTTGTGCTGAACTCCTTATACACATAGTACACTGTTACTCCTACCGCAACAATACACGCAAAGGATACGGCAGACGATGCTGGCTCAAATACTTCAGGAATATACATGTGCAGGAAGTATATACACATCAGGAGACACATTCCCATCTTTGCAACATCTCGCTCAAGTAAAAGTACGAACATTGTAGCTATAGCTGATGCGAGTGCAAGAGGAAGTGTCAGACCAATAACAGATGTGCCGAATATCTCAACGGTCTTGACGCCATAGAACACTATGTAAAATAGAATAATTGTAAGAAGTGCCACAAAGACAGAGTTCATTCTTGCTGGTTCCTCACGCATACCTATGCTGACTCCGAGAAAAGCAGCCATCGCAAAGAAGGATGCGAAATAGATTACGGAAGTTGCAATTGTCATGGCTGTAAGCTCAAAGCCTGCAGGACTTGCTAGTACTGTGAATGCAGCTAGGTAGAATGACATTGTGGCGACGCCAAATATGGCAGACAGTAGCATATGTCTAGATGATGTGTATATGAATAGGCAAGCTGTTAGCAGACCAATTAAAGTCATTGAGAGGAGTGTTGTGGTTACCACGTGAATATATAGTCTAGAGAGTTATAAAGAAGTATCTACGTGGGTTTGTATTAAACTTACAAGTAGTAAATGTTACATACGCTAAGTAGAGTTACCTGACACGTGGAACAAGGTTCTTTGTATACTTCCTCGATAGTAATCTGAGCTGTGTATCTGTAACAACAGTCACTTTTCCTGTCTTTACATCAACAATCTCGATCCTGTTTGTGCAGGATAAGCATGGATCTATCGTAGTGTAAGAGACGGGAACATCGGCAACATGGCAGCCTACTAGAAGTGGCTTTATGCCTGCTAGGTTTGCATATGATGGTGTACGTACTCGCCATCTAGCTGGTCTATCACCTCCTGTGCTCTTTATGTAATGAGCAACTTCCCCACGTGGGGCCTCTGAGCGTGACATGACCTCTCCTTCAGGAACCTTTGGAGGCATCCTGAGCCAAGGCTTAGCCTTGGGATGAATTATGTCGCCACTTGGCATTTTCTCAAGGCACTGTTCAACGATATCGCAAGACACCACTGTCTCAAGTGCTCTCACGTACATTCTAGCCCAGTTGTCACCATCTGTGTGCGTGATGACTTCCCAGTCAACTTCAGGGTATGCCTCATATGGCTCGTCGTACCTAACGTCAGTGAATACGCCTGATGCTCTTACTGTAGGACCAACGAGATGGTGCTTGAAGGCCGTGCCATAGTCGATCTTAGATATGTCACGCATTCTAGCAAGGTAAGTCTTGTCAGATTCCATGAGTGGGATTATCACCTTCTTAGTGTAGTCACGTATCTCACGTATGACGCGTAGTATCTTTGGCTTAAGCTCATCAGGAATGTCTCTTCTAACGCCGCCTATGACGGACATGGCATAATGCTTCCTGTTGCCACTAATCAGCTCGCAGAGATCCATGACTTTCTCACGTATGGCCATGATCTGCATGAACCATGCGTCAAACCCTATTGCATGGAAGAGTGCTGCAATTATCAGGAGGTGACTGTGAATTCTCTCGAGTTCAAGCATTATTGTCCTAATGTATTGGGCGCGTGGAGGAGGCTCAATTTCGAGTAATTTCTCTACTGCAGATATGTAGGTTCTTCGATGTACGTCACCACATATGCCACATATTCTCTCTGCCAGGTATGGTATCTGGATCCAGGTTCTTCTCTCTCCTAACCACTCGATTCCTCTATGGACATGTCCAAGTCTGAGGTCAACATCTACAACTTGCTCACCCTCGACGAAGAGTTTAATCATCAGGGGTTCATGTAGTGCAGGATGGTAGGGACCCACTGGTATTATCGAACTCATCTAGATCGTTCCCTGAATAACTTTAGACAGCACATGTTTAAAGGTTTACATTAATGTTGTTAATGAATACTGTAATAATTAACTATGTGTATAGTACTACGATTTTAATGTTTGTCGAAAAACTATTAGACAAACGTCAAATTCTATGATTTTCTTAAAGGATACTTCGGATAGTCCTCCGTCAGGAAGAGGTGCTCTAACCTTGGATGACCCTCAAATATCACGCCTAGGAACTCCCAGATCTCCCTCTCGTATAGAAATGCAGGTGGCAAGATGTCGCTCACGGTAGGTATCTTGGGATCTTCCTTAGAGACAACAACCTTCAGGTGAATGACACCTCTCTCTGGAACGTTCTGGCCTGGATGAAAAGCAAAATGATACAGCACAACAAGGTTCGTTCCATCGTCATAGCCTGTCATTGTCACAAATCTGAAATTCTGCTTAATCATGTATTCCACAGCTTCTCTGATTCTCTCTCGAGGACATAATGCGATGATCTGAGGCTTATCTTTTTCAACCGTTACAAATGGTGGTAGGTATTTCACAAGATCTGCCATATGTAAAGTGCTGCCTGAGAAGTTCAAAAAGAATACGGAATTTACTGCCGAAGGTAGAAGTTTTAGAGAAGGAAAAGAGAAACAGAAGAGAAAAACGTTATCCTGATTATACGAAGGCTAGCAGTATTATGACTCCTATTATTATGAGGCACAGATACAGTATCAAGTGACCAGCCTCTAGGTATCTTAAGCCTATTGAAACTGCGTCAAATGCCTTGGCAATCGCCATGTACGCTGCGTCTGGGTTTATTCTTCTTCTAACTTTTCTAAATACCTCAGCAACCTCCAGGAAGAATGATTCTGACCTAATCTTTGCTCTCGGAATGCCTTCGTGTATTATCACGTCTAGGCTCTCACCACCTATGAATGGTTCAGGCACTACTCTGACCTTTGTCCTGGATAGGAAACCTGCAAATCCTATTAGTAGGGATATTCCGAATAGTATTGCCGCGAATATCAGTGATATTGCTGGACTTGACCAACCTGTCAAGATTTTAGGCACAGGTATTATGAATATGTTCGTTATGGCCGTCGTTGGGTAAGGTGGTGGCTGTATGCTGAAGAGCGACAGCGCAATGTTAGGCCAGATGCCTAGTAGCAGAACTCCCGTTGCCATTATCAGTATTGGTATGCACATTGAAGGTGGTGGATCGTGTGCATGCACGTATCTTCTTGGCGGCAGACCGAAGAATATGCCATAAATCATTCTGAGACCGTAGCCTGCTGTTAGTGCTGTTCCGAATAGGAGTATTGCCAGACATATCAAGAGTAGTAGTGTTACACTTGTGTTTGCTAGGATTCCATTTATCAGGGACTGATAGATCATCCACTTGCTCACAAAGCCGTTAAAGAGCGGTACACCTATCAGGCCTAGGACACAGATTGTGAAGCCTACTGATAGCAGAGGCATGTGCCTTATCAAGCCGCCAAGCTCGTCCAGGTCACGTGTACCCATCTCGTGCTCTACAGCTCCTGTGGCTAGGAAGAGAGCTGCCTTGAATATCGCATGGTTCAGCAGATGTAGCATGCCTGCAAGCATTGCAAATCCTGCAAGGCTCATTAGCACAGTGTAGAGGGACTTGTACGTACCTGCAAGTGACATGAAGATGCTTGCCAAGGCAAAGGCACTCAGTATGTAGCCTAGTTGGCTAACAGTTGAGTATGCAAGTACTCGTTTTGCATTTCTCTCAATTACTGCGTACATTGCACCTATCATTGCTGTTACTGCGAAGATCACGAGTGTGCCACATGCGAGGTATATGTTCTGTGCGAAGAGTGGAACAAGCCTAGCGTATAGGTACACTCCTGCCTTGACCATTGCAGCACTGTGTAGGAATGCGCTAACAGGTGTCGGCGCCTCCATAGCATCTGGCAACCATGTGAAGAACGGGAACTGTGCAGACTTTGCCATTATGCCGATGAATATCAGGGATGCAGCCAAGTTCACTAGGACCGGCGAGGCAGAGCCCAGCCTTGCCAGTGCCTCACTTATCAGGTTTGTGTGCGTTGCATACATTAGCAGGAATAGTCCCACAACCATTACGAGTCCGCCGAATCCTGTCAGCATGAGGGCCTTCACGGAGCCGAAGAGGGCTGGCTCCTTATCTATCCAGTGACCAATTAGGCCAAACGAGGAGAGCGTAGTAATTTCCCAGAACAGGAATAGTAGAAACATGTCGTTGCTTGTGACGACGCCAATCATGGAACCTGCAAAGAGTAGCATGAAGAGCCAGAATCTGCGTACATGCTCGTCATGTTCCATGTATCGTACGGAGTAGATGAAGATCAGAAGGCCAATGAAGGTTATTATGAACAGCATGAGCCATGACAGCACATCTATCCTGAAGTCAAGCACAGACTTGAACCAGGAAATTCCTGGAAGTCTCAGCCAGCAAGCATTCTCGCCCCCTATCTCGATGATCTTTCCCATAGCTATGTAAGGTAGCATGGCAATGGTCATGCCTAGCGATATTGAGAGAAGCGCAATCGAGATGTATGGTGCTGCTCTTCTGGATGTCAGTGCAAGAGGTGAAAATACTATTGGTGCGAGAAGCAGCAGTGCATACTCTACTGGTAGATGAATTGTCGACACAGTCATAACCTGAAAAATTTCACAGGTTCAGAATCTTTAAAACTTTAAGTAAGCAAACTTCTCCATTTGTTGTGTAAACAACATTAAAAGAAAGTTCTAACGAGGGATTATCTGAGGAAAGTATGGGCGTACGTGAGCGAGCATTCAGGAGAAGCCTATGGATATATCACTTCAATGCATCGTCCTGCAACGCCTGTGAGATAGAGATTCTAGCAGCTATAAGCCCAAGATTCGACCCTGAGAGACTGGGCGTGAAGCTAGTGGGCTCCCCAAGACATGCAGACATACTGCTCGTTGCAGGTCCATGCAACAGGATGGTTACCCCAATACTGAGAAAAATCTACGAACAGATGCCTGAGCCTAAGATCGTTGTAGCAGTTGGAACATGTGCATGTGGTAAGGGTGTGTGGCACGACTCATATGCAATAGTTGGTGTCGATGAGGTGATTCCAGTTGACGTATACATACATGGCTGTCCACCAAGGCCACACATCATAGCTGCAGGACTGGCTCAAGCAGCTAAACTTCTAGAAGAGAAGGCAGCAAGAATGAGAAGGTGAGACCATGACCAGTCCAATACTTGTACTCGAGAAGGTTGGTGCTGCTATCTTAGCAGTTCTCTTCGTGTCCCTGATGAGCCCATACGCTGGCTG
>CAYPXK010000039.1:0-5253 GCA_964414695.1 uncultured Thermoproteaceae archaeon
ACCTCGATAGTAAGGCATTCAAATTCCTATTAGAGGACTTAGAAGAAATTAGAAACAGGTTCAGTGTTGAACCGTATTCAGAGGACTGGGTCGAGAAACATAGGCAATTAATATATCTATTCTATAAGAACTTTGGCAAAGAAGAAAGTGTAAAATATCTCGTAGAGGCAGGCATAGTTAGAGGAAGCTTAGGATAATTCTACATTCTTCTTTTTAATTTCAAGCACTTTTACTCCACAAGTTCTTGTATAAAATATCTTGCAGACTCCGAAAGTATTTTTAAGATATTCGTAGACATCTTCGATGCTACTTTTTTCGGGAACTACTACGAGTAATTGCTTTTTCACAAAGTACCCTCTCACGAACTTATCGATTTTATTCAATAAGCTTTCAATGTCATTTGTTAGGAAACCAACTTGTCTAGAAAACCTGTTACTAACCTCAAGAAATGTATCCAGGTCCCTATGTTCTAGGAGTGCCTTAACCTCTCTCGATGCCAACTTTATCCTATAAAAATACTCTCTTAACATGATTGATGTAGTAAGGCTTCTCTCTAATTCTACAACAAGAATTGGCACTCTTTCCTTCAGTATTATTTTTTCTACAGTGCCAATGTTAGGTGCTCCAGGTTTTGTTCTAATCTCGATATCACCCCCTGTGACTTCTGCAATAACATCTCCAAGACCTGTGAGATTTTTTACTTCAATTAAATGTGCCAGTTTGAACGATAAGTCAGTATCTAAGCGCCCATATTTTACGTAGGTGTAGCCCACAGCATAGGCTATCGATAATGCTGCACTCAGCCCATACCCTTTACCTAATGTGCCTGCTGATGTACAGGTAACTCTTATAGACTCGTTTACATTCAATAATCTCTTAGTCTGTTCCTGATGCCTAAGTTTTATTAAAGATCCATTAATTATAGTGACATCGCGGCAGTATTCCTCTATCGTTATGAAGGCAGGTGGATCTATGACAAGTCCTGCGCCTATGGAACCGCTTGTGTACTCATCGTTTTTCCACACTATGTCCCATATGCCAGTTATGTGTAGAGGAACTTCTATTAATATTCTGAACAAAGATCTAGTTTAAGAACACTAGCTTTATCCGATGTGTGTTACGGGAATTTTAATGGGTACTCGTGTGTGCCCTCTATTACTGGTACCTGACAGACTTTCTTCAGCCTTTCAACTATCTCATCCTTGTACTTGCAGAGCCTTGCAATGCATGTTCCTAGGAACACTGCGTCCGGTTTCTCTCCAAGTGAGTCAAGTACTGCCTTGAGGACGCCTAGAGATGCTGCAACTCTTGTTCCTGGACACTCTCCGCAGTCTATTATTGCTATGACTCTTATGTCCTTGTCCTTGAACTCTGCGAACTTTCCTTCGCCTCTCATTGCTGCAATTAGACACTTTGCGTCGCCTGGACAGAGACCTTGCTCTCTAATCTTCTTGCATGCGATTATTACGACTTTGAATAGGGGTTTAGACATGTCTAAACTTTGCTTTCACAATGTTTTAAGCATTACCAAAGGTGTTATTCTACCTTAATAACTACTCTATCAAGAGGTTTTAATCCATATTTATTGCTGAAGTTTCCGTAATTGATAGAAAGTTCTAGAAATCCCTCGCTGTTTATTAGGGCAAGCTCTTTTCCTGGTTCAACATCCCCATATGCCCGTACGAACGGCATCTCAACCGTTCTGCCATCAGGCAACCGGACAGTAACCTTTCTTGGTCTCTTCGCAAGGTGTTCTTCCCTCATGTTTGTGTACACATTTCCGAATCTATCAATGTACACTACCTGTGCCTCATACTCATTTTCACTTATCTTTCTAGGCTTCTCAAGTTCCAATTTTACATAAGTACTACATCTGTGCCCTATATCTTCAGGAGATAGGCCAAGTGCTAGATAGGCGGCAGCAGGTGCAAAGATGTCTCTACCGTGAAATGTTGTGGATATTCTTCCTCGAGAGACCTTCTCGGGATCTATTTCATAGACCTCGATGATACCATCATCTTCTGCAGCAGGCACAAGTACACCATTGTCGGGACCAACGAAGAAGTAGTTCCTTGTAACTATGAGCAAGGGTTTTCGAGCAGTTCCAACTCCCGGATCGACAACGACGACATGTATAGTTCCTCTAGGAAAATACTTGTAACATGCCCATAGTATCATTGCAGCTCTCTTTATGTCCTGTGGAGGAACATCGTGAGATATGTCTACAATATGTACATCATTAACTATCGACAGTATTACTCCCTTCATTGACGCAACAAAGTAGTCCTGCGTTCCAAAATCTGTCAGTAACGTTATTACTCTACGCATTTGCTACTTCTGCTTCTTTTTAGCTTCTTCCTGTGTCTGCAGTTCTGACATTAGTTTATTTATTCTCTCAAATGCCTCTAATAGTAGCAGAAGACTGCGAGTTAACTCTTGTAGACTCTCAACATTTTCGATACCGATCTTCTTTAACTCATTGTTTATCATCATTATTTTCTGAAATACTGTGTCTCTAACTTCGGACAATCCAAATCTCATCGCTACCTGAATTTCCTCCTCAGCGCTTCTCACAATAACGACAGGTTTATCACATTTTGCACAGTAGTACTCACCTGTCTTTAGTTGCAAAAGTGGTGTACCACATGCAGGACAGGTGTAGCTTGTTAATTTTGCTCCAGCACGTATTAGTTGAGCCATCTTTTTTACTACAAGATCATCTCCGCGGACTGGAAGCATCAACATAGAATTTGTTCTAACTCTACTAATGCACTATTGCTTAAATCGCTATCTCCATACAGTGAACCATGTCATCTGGCGAGAGAAAGATCTTTCACAACTTAGTGTATCCTGAAGATGCTGTAAGGATAGTGCTGAACCACTTCAATGTACATCCTCTAGATCCTGAGGAAGTCCCCCTAGAGAGGGCAGTTGGCCGAGTACTGGCCGAAGATGTCTCAGCACCTGTAGATGTTCCACCATTCGATCGTGCGACAATGGATGGATACGCTGTTAACAGTCTAGATCTTGCAGATGCTGATGAAGTGCATCCTGTAAAGCTGAAGGTAGTGGAGAGGATCGAAGCCGGAACATGGCCCACAAAAACGGTAGTTTCAGGAACATGTGCTGAAATTGCAACTGGAGCACCTCTTCCACCGGGTGCAGATGCGGTAGTCATGGTGGAGTACACGAAACAGCTACAGGACCACATCCTAGTGTTCAGAAGGGTTGCACCAGGAGAGAACGTTGCACATGCAGGAAGTGATATATCTAAGGGAGAGGTCGTGGTCAGAAAATGCACATACATTACACACAGAGAGATAGCGCTACTTGCAGCTTGTGGAGTCAGATATGTCAAAGTCATTAGAAAACCTAGAGTTGCCATAATTAGCACAGGAAATGAACTTCAGGAGCCAGGAACGCCTCTCGAAAAAGGAAAGATCTACGATGTTAACACGTACATGCTGTACTCCATATGTTTAGAGCTTGGCTGCGAACCTGAGATCGTTGCTAGAGTACCTGATGATGAGACACAGCTAGAGGACATTGTAATTAAGTCAATTAAAAGAAACTTCGATCTAGTTCTCTTGTCAGGAGGCACGTCAGCAGGAATCTCTGACATAACCTACCGTGTACTTGATAGACTTGGAAAGATACTGATACACGGAATACTCGTCAGGCCCGGGAAACCCACAGTTATAGCTGACATAGATGGAGTCCCTGTGATTGGACTTCCTGGATATCCTAACAGTGCATTAATGATGTTTAATCTAGTTGTAAAGCCCATAATCAGGAGAATGCTGTGTCTACCTGACGAGGACTGTAGCATAGACGCAGTACTGACAACACGCGTATACAGTGCACGTGGAAGAAGAGCACTTATCCCCGTGATAATTGTGAAAAGAGGAGATAAGACACTTGCTTATCCACTTACAGCTCCTTCAGGATCCATAAGTCCTGTAGCACATGCTGACGGGCTCATAGAGGTTCCCGAAAATGTTGACTACATAGAGGCAGGTACTAAGGTTAAAGTGAGACTATTTCAATCTATTAAACAATTTGATATCAATGTCATAGGTAGTCACGACATAATGCTAGATAGAATGTTGAGCAAACTCATACAGGAGGGCTATCGTATACGTCACCTAAATGTAGGTTCACTTGCAGGTATACGTGCAGTAATGGCAGATGTTGCAGATATTGCAGGTACACATCTCATAGACGAGGAGACACATGTGTATAATATACCAATACTCGAGAAGCTGAAAGTTAGGAATGCTGTACTTGTGAGAGGATACCTACGTGAGCAAGGAATAATTATTCAGAAAGGAAATCCCAAGAATATTAAGTCCATAGAGGACTTCCTAAGAGACGATGTATCCATAGTGAATAGAAATAAAGGAGCCGGAACAAGAGCTCTACTTGATATTAATTTAAAGAGAATTGCTGAAAAATATGGAATACCTTTCGAAGAACTTACTAGAAAGATAAGGGGGTACACATACGAGGTCAAGACACACACAGCTGTTGCAGCTGCAGTTGCTTATGGACGTGCAGATGCTGGATTAGGTATCAGAATAGCTGCAGTTATGTACGATCTTGATTTTATACCATTAGGATGGGAAGAGTATGATTTTCTAATAAGGATAGAATCGCTAGACATTCCTGCTGTCAAGCGATTTTTAGAAATTTTGCAATCAGACGAGTTTCGAGAAGAACTGAATAAGATGCCAGGCTATCGTGCACTTCCTGATAGTGGTCAAATTATTTGGAAGCCAAACGTGTGACTGTGTTTACTATGTGCAGACTAGTACTCTACGCTGGTCCAGCGAAACTACCCGTTATTCGCGACATGTTTTACCTAATGTTAGAGGCCTCTAAACATGACGTATTTGGAATTATTAGTGGAATAGACGACAATCATCCAGATGGGTGGGGTCTATATTATATGAATGTAAGTAGGGGAAGCGAGTTTCTGTTTAAGACGGGTAAACCACTATTTGAAGATACCCGAACTTTATCTAACATATTAGAAACTATTAAAGCTATGACTCACGAAGACGATAATATAGTACTCCTGCTACATGTAAGAGCAGCAAGTACAAACGAACCAATGGGTCCTGAACACGCACATCCATATGTTGTAAATTTAAAAGACGGAACAAAACTAATACTTGCACACAATGGAGCTGTAAAGAAACAGAAAATAGCTGAAGAGCTGGAAAAATATGGATATTCAATAGATATACAAAA
>CAYPXK010000040.1:0-1983 GCA_964414695.1 uncultured Thermoproteaceae archaeon
GATCATCATGGCAAGGAGTTTCTCGGCTTTGGAACAACCATGCCAATTATCCTGCCCAGGCGATTTATTCAATGGCTGTTCTGTCCACCGATGAAGCATGAGGATGGTATAGTATGGCAAGCACCTTATGGGCTGCGCAGAATCGAGGCTAGACTACTTGCAGATGGCATAGATGCGGCAGTAGTAGATCCTGACTATGTTCCAAAGTATATTGAACGTGGTGCGAAAGTACTCATAATTCGTCATCACGACTGGTTTGGACTAAATCCACCAACAACTACCTGGACTGCATTCATAGACAAGGAGCCTCTAAATGCTGTTCTATTTAGAGAATTTATCGAAAGCGTATGTAGATTAAAGTCTAAGTATGATTTCAAAATAATTGTTACAGGTCCAGCAGTCTGGCAGTGGCTTCATATGAACAATCTAATAGATAAGTATGATATAGATGTCATAATAGACAGTAATGGAGATAGAGAAGAGCTTGTAGTTTCAAAAGTAGTTAGGAAAATACTTAACAACGAACCTGTACCAACATATATTAAAATTGGTATAAAAGACAACTTGACAGTTGATAAACTTGTACCAATTGTACATGCAAGCGTCAATGGTCTTGTAGAGATTGGCAGGGGCTGTCCTAGAAAATGTGCATTCTGTTCTGTTGGTAGTAGACCAGTAAGGTGGTATCCCCTGGATTTTATTGAGAAGGAGATTCAGGTAAATGTAAGGGAAGGTCTTGATCATGGGATCCTGAGTTGCACAGATGTGCTTCTGTATGGTTCAGACAGTGTCTTACCGAGGGAGGATAAGGTGATTAAAGTTAACATGCTTGCTAAAAGCTACTGGAGTCAAGTTGGGTGGAGTCACTGTACACTTGCGGCAGCTGTCGCAAATAGGAAGCTGATAGATTCTGTCTCGGAGATCCTGATAGATGGTGAGAAGCAGAAGATCCTCGGTGTGGAGGTTGGTGTTGAGACAGGTAGTGTACGTCTAATGAAGATGCACATGCCAGCTAAGGCAAAGCCATTTCCAGTAGAGAGGTGGCCTGAAGTTGTTGAGGAGGCATTTGCCCTGTTCCATGAGCACAACATTGTCCCTGCAGCAACAATAATTGTTGGTCTTCCTGGAGAGACTGAGGAAGATGTAAATGCAACGACTGAGCTAATAAAGAGACTGAGACCTTACCGAAGCATCATTGTTCCAATGTTCTTTGTCCCAATGGGCCCAAGTAGACTTGGTAAGGAAGAATGGTTCAGAAAGATAAAGCCTTACCATGTGGAGCTTCTCATCACATGTCTAGACCATGCACTTTACTGGGCTGAGAAGCTTGTAGATGAGTACCTTACCGGTAAGAAGTACATCCTCATAAAGCGTGCACTGAAGTGGTTCCTATCCAAGGTAAGGGAAGCTAGACCACGTATCGAAGAGTGGCTACGTAGACACGCTGAGGAGAATACACATGCCTAAGCTGTACATTGTTGGAATTGGGCCAGGAAAAATCGAATATCTAACAATTAGAGCCTATAGAATACTACAAGACGTTGATGTTGTAGTCGGATACGGCAGATACATTGACCAGATAGGGAAGTTAATACGAAAGAAAATAATATACACAACAGGAATGCGAGATGAAGTAAAACGCTGCCTTGCAGCAATTCTAATGGTGTTAAAAGGAAAAGATGTTGCACTCATATGTAGTGGAGACCCAGGTGTATATGGTCTTGCAGGTCTCTGTCTTCAAATATGTGCAGAACTTAATATAAACATTGAAATCGAAATAATACCTGGAGTAACTGCAGCACTTGCAGCTGCGGCACTTGTAGGTGCTCCACTAATGAGAGACTTCGTTATACTGAACCTAAGTGACCTACTAATACCCTGGCACGAGATTGAGCATAAACTCAGGAAAGCACTTGAAGGAAACTATACAATAGTCCTATACAACCCATGCTCAAAGAAGAGAAGTAACATAAGGAAAGTACT
>CAYPXK010000041.1:0-4884 GCA_964414695.1 uncultured Thermoproteaceae archaeon
AATGTGAGATTGTGATACGTACAGACTTCAATGAGAAGCCAAATGGAAACCATGGATTGGCTATGACCTATAGTACACGTATTATTAACTAACTCTCCTGTCATGTAGATTTTCCTGTTGTTACATCTGGCATAGTGTTGAGATGTTACGATAAGGAGTCTGGAGTAGTGTTAGTATTACTGTCTTAGCTTAGTCTACATTTATTGAGACTACGCCTCAAGCTATATTAGTTGTGATACATGTACCAAAAGTGAGCACGACATGATTAGGAGGGTACTGATAAGGAACTTTAAGGCGATTACAGAGCTTGAATTTGAGCCTCGTCTATTAAATGTGTTTGTTGGACGTAACAATACGGGAAAGTCAACAGTTCTAGAAGCAATAGCTTTAACATGTTCAATCCCCAAATTCAAAGATGTCCTTGGAAATGATCTATTGGCAGAGACTTTAGAGCGAAGTGAGAGGCAACTAATAAGGTTCGGTGCAGACAATTGCAAGGTTGAGATTGAGCTTGACAATGGCCATACTAAGACACTTGAAATATTGCCTAGTAGAAAAATAAGTGAGCTAGATCAAGAGCTTGCTAATAGTGTACTATCTCGAATAAGAGAGTACATAAGTGCTGAACTAGAGTCAGAGATCAAGCGAATAGAATCTCGCATGTTAGAGCTTGAACGTAGAATAGAAATTGCTAAGAAGAGAGGAGATGAAGAAACAGTCTATTTACTTGAAAAAAGATTGCAAGCACTTCGGCTGGAATATTCTAAACTCACAACAATGCGTGAACTTGAAATTGATAGAAAAGTCCATGAGTACCTTGAGAGGTCTAACATTGTGTTATTGCATAAGTTTGATAACGAGGTCATAAGTGTTACGTTAGCTGGAGAATATGGACATAGAACTATAGTACTGAGAGAACGTGAAGACATACCTATGATTAAAGTGTTGAGAAGACCAGCAAAGAGTGTTGACGAACTTATAAAACATATTGAAGACAAAAGACCATCAGTCATAGATGAAGTTATACTAAAGCTCAGATCTCACATTCCTGAACTTGTGAACATACGCACAAAAGGCTACTTTACACCGCGAGCCTATGTGTCACTAAAGTATGGTGTCGGCATAAGAGTTGTTCCCTTAAGCTTAATGGGAGACGGATTCAAGGCTCTTCTCGAGCTCTACCTGCCGCTCGGTCTCATAAAAAGGAGAGGTATAGTTCTGATAGAGGAACCAGAGGTGAGACTTCATCCAGGATACATGAACTTATTTGTAGAGCTACTCGTTGAACGTATAAAACGTAAGCCTCACATTCAGTTGTTTCTAACGACACATAGCATAGAGCTACTCAAGTCGCTTGTTGAAACTCTTCAGGAACGTAAGCTCATAGATGAACTTATGGTCATAAGGATGTACAGATATGGCGATGGAAGTACTGATTATGAGGTCTTGACAGAGCATGAGGTAGTCACTGAACTACTGGAGTTAGAACAGGACCTAAGAGGAATATAGATATGCTAATTCTTTGTGAAGGTCAAAATGATGTATGTCTTCTGGAGAGAATATTACAAGAGCTGAAGGTTGTTAATAGATAATGAAAAAGACCATGTCATAAGACGAGTAGTCGAAGGCGGACCTCTGCCACGGCCTGTAGTAGTGAAGGAAGGAGGAAAAAGCCAACTACTTAACGAAATACCAATTTTAATATCAAAGCTTAGGAGCCTGAATAGAAATCTCAGAGTACTGGCAATAATAGATCAAGACGACAATCCTGAAAAGATAACAGAGTCACTTACGCGTTTAAAAAAGTGATTTAGAGCAGGTTGTACAGTCACTCGTAGGGAATAAATTTCATGTGTATAAGCCCCGTTTCGAGATTGAGGTACATTCAAGCTACTCTCTCAAACTTACTATATATTACAGAGATGCCACCGTTGATATAATACTGTTCTCAATTCCCGGAAGTCTTGAATACCAGGTAGCAAGACTAGTAGATAAAAGCGAGAAAGATGTATCATGCGAGGACATTAAGAACGCCCCACTAGAAAATCTCGAGTGGTTTAAAAGGCTCAATGAGCTTATTGCTAAGCTGTTTCACTTATCATGAAGCCTCTATAAAGTTAAGTAGTAATAAATTCACTTAGAAGACTATAGTTAACTCGTTGCCTAGAATTTCTATATTTATAAAATTCTTCGATAGGGGAGAGGTATCGGCTACTGCATGTAGCACTGTCATCCTCTGTGGTAGCTATACATGTGAAAGAACTGACAAGTAAAGACTAGGGCAGGGTACATTAACTGGCATCTATAGAGTTTACTCTCGTGAGTGTGCTTGTTCCTATTCCAAAGAGTCTCTTTGAGAAAGCTAGAGAATGCGGAATTGACATCGTGGAACTTGTCATTAATGTGCTTGCAGAGAAACTTCGCTTAGATCCTGTGAACGTGGCTTATGCTCATCTTGAACTTGCGGAGAGGTACCTTAACGAGGCTAAGCACTTTCTGGAGAGGGGCGATGCTGTACAGGCAAGTGAGAAATTGTACAAAGTGGCTGAAGAATGCATAAAAGCCCTAGCAGAGTTCCTGAGGATTCCCGAGGTTGAGAAAGCTAGAAGTCTTGGCAGATGGTTTACATGGCTTCTCGATAAGGCAGCTAGAAGAATCGCAAAGATCCTCAACGAGTATCATATAAAGAGTGCATGGGACACCGCCTACAGCCTACACGTATGGGGCTTCCACGAAGCAAAACTAGACATAGACGATGTAAAATTAGACATACCACAGATAGAATGGTTACTAGAATACACAAAACAAACACTCAGAAAAACAACTCAGTAGACATCGCTATAGGCGAGCAAGTCCTTTTCTAGACATGGTGTATAATTTGCTTGGTTACGATTCGATTCTCGTCATGTGGGGTACTTACGACGGATTCTCAATTCCATAATCAACTAGCTCTAGCTAGTGTCCTGAGGCTATATTGATGTGTTGTACAGCAGTTTTATACTAGAGTTAGTCTTTGTGTACATGTGCAGTTACCCAGTGAATGGGTTGAGAAGGCTCGTGTTTTCCTTGAAGATGCTGAAAGACATCTACATGAAGGTCACTATTGGCTTACCTGTTTTGAAGCACAGCAAGCAGCTGAACTATATCTGAAGGCACTCCTAGTTGCACTTACAGGTACACATCCTTTTACGCATGACTTGGCAGAGCTACTAAGCGCTCTTGAGGCTCTTGGACTTAAATCACCACCTGAGCTATATGCATGTGCAGATGCGTTAACTTCACACTACACAATGGCTAGATATCCAGGCAGAAAGCCAGTCGTGTATAATAGGTCGTTAGCCGAGAGATGTCTCGAGTATGCACGAAAAATCATCCAGTGGGTTGAGAAGCAGGTTACTGAGATATCTGACAGAGAATATCAAAAAGAGAGAGAAGCTGTTCCGAGAGTTCGTGGAGAAAATACGTCTGATGTATCCTAGATCAGCGATAATTCTCGTAGGTTCTAGAGCACGTGGTGACTATCTGCCCTACAGTGACTACGATATTGTGATAGTACTCGAACACGTTGACGACAAGCTCAGACTCATCGAAGAGTTAAGAAAACTTAAGCCACGTGGACTCAGCCTAGACCTCATCGTCGTGTCCCTAGAGGAAATACACACAGACCCAATAATTAGACAAATGCTCACAACACACAAAATACTATACGACAAACTAGGCGTAGAGAAGCTACTCCAAGAACAGACAGGACGAACACCTTAGCACACTCTTGCCTAATCATATCGAGTTTACTACCCACAGCTAAACCTATATCGAGATGCGGATAGCCCTACCAGCTAATGGCCAAGTTTGTTATTAGGAAGTTTGAACTCTACTTCATCGAGAAAAATTCCCAACGAGTACCGTAAATATCGTAATGCTTGCCCGTTGCCTGAACGAGGTTTAAGATTACTGCTATCATTGCGCGATAATAGTACCGAAGATTTGCAATTCCTACTTGAAAAGCTAGACAATACAGTTACTAACTTACTACCACTACCTTTAAGTAGTGTCACCTGCCATGTACTGCAGTGAGTATTAGTAAGAAAATCTATAGCATAGGCGTCAAGATTGCTCAAAGACTCGGACTATATGCATCACGACATAAGATTTATTGTACAATACTGGTACGATTAGTAAAATCACTAAGAAAATTTAAACAAAACATAATTTGCTTAGACCTAGGTTGTGGAGAGGAAAAATTACCAAGTTATTAAGCAAATACTGCGATTTTACAATCGGCCTAGACATAAAATTTCAAAGATTTCTAAAAGATACTTATAAAATAGAGTACATCATAGCTGATGCCCGAAGACTTCCCATACGACAAAGCACCATTGACTTTGTCACAGCAATTTCCTTGCTTGAACACGTACCAGGATGGTGGCAAATTATTAAACAAGTCAGCAAAATCCTGAGAATATCAGGAACATTCATAATTCAACTACCAAATTTAAAGTACATAATAGAACCGCATACAAAAATACCACTACTCGCATTAATGCCAAATAGAATACGATACTCACTAGCACAGTCAGTAAATTACGGAGACTTACAATTCGACTGCATACTGGACAAAGTTCTAAAACGAGTTAGGGAGAACTTTAAGATCGTTGGAATAATATACCATTATCACATTAAAACTTTGTCTAACATTTTACCAGCACCATCGTACATAATAATTGCATTAGCTAATTCTAAAACCAGAAGGAGTATACGTTATTAGTAGCCTCTTAGTATGCTATATACGTTTTAATAGACCGTATATACCTCATCTTTAACTACGGTTCTAACATGACTTATCGAAGAATTGAAAGAGCCAAGTTATCCGAACTTAGCTAGACC
>CAYPXK010000042.1:0-11683 GCA_964414695.1 uncultured Thermoproteaceae archaeon
GGGAATGTTTCTCATGCATAACGAGACTGAGAGCGTTTATGCAAGCTGGCTACCCCGACCCACTCACTGATCGTTATGAGAAGCTTCCCGACTGGTACGCTGAATGGCTTAGAAAGACAGGAAGGTCAAAGTAGCATCAGCCTGACGACCTATCATCAACACTCAGTGGTCGACTGCTTCATCACTAGACAATGGATATACGGTGCGTAGACTTAAGACTGTTGACATAATTAGTACATCACGTATGATGAGCCACTCTGCTCCTGAACGCTGATGATAGCCGACCATGCTGATCAGCCGTTCGAGAAATTTAACCTTACCCTTAGCCAATAGTTCTAAATGACCAGGCATACGGTCAAGATCCTGACAGTCATAGTATTTGTGCTCATTATTTCAATACTGCTAGTAGGACTATTCACTACAAAGAAAATAATGATACTTAACATAGTCAGCAATTTCACAAGTAAAGTATATAGAAGCATGCAAAAAGCAGCCAAAATTATGTTGCCTAAAAGCTTTGAAGCTTGCAGAAACGTGTGTACATTAATGCAAGTCATAGAATGCTATTTTAAACCAAAGTACATTAAATTCATTGGCAAGTACGTATTCAGGAATGTTAATGTAGAAGAACTTAACAAAACAACAAAGATATGGCTCACATTGTCATGGGTCAGCACTAATATACGTTATAACTACACTAAGGCGATGTTACAGACTTTCTGCGTTCAAACTCCTTACGAAACAATTAAATTAGGGTCTGGAGTGTGTATAGACTATGCGGTTCTTATAGCGTCGCTTCTACTTTACTTGAATGTATCTCCTGTATATATTGTAATATTTCACAACATAAATCATGCGGTAGTTATTGTTCAGGTACATGGATATCCATTTGTACTTGATCAGAAGTTACCGCCCATAGAACTTCAGGATTATGTACAGTATCTGATAGGTTCTTCATCTCTAAATAATGTAACTGTATATAAGCTATACGTAAGGAATGGAGAGATACACGTCGATATATTGCATACGTTACCATTTAAACTCGTTGATGACTATCCAATGGACAATGTATCGCCACTGCTTGTGCATCTTGTAAATTTAAAACTTGAAAAATTAACGAATAGAAAAATTGATGAATCTTTGCAGCTTCTTGCTGAGGCAGAACTTTATACAGTCTACTTAAGGAGATATATTGGAGTATATGTTGGAGGTAAGATGGTCCGTGTCTCCATATTTAAACTATACGATCCAATATTTAGGGAAGAGTGGGCAGGCTGGATAGCTTCGATGTTAGTTAATGCGGTTACCAACAATAGGTACTGCAAGTACTTTTATGTTTCCATAAACTCCTCTACCGTAGCATTAACATGCTATGTGCAACCTGTGAAGAGGATGTATGCATTCTCTATTGGGACATATGCCTACTTTATTGTGAAGAATAGTTGCAATGTAGATTTAGTGATTATATATAGGTATGGTTATTATAAGAGACCGCTAGTTGCAATTGTCAGACCTCAATACTTCACAAGGGAGGTACCATACATCATTGGGCACTGGAGTTGCGTAGGTAACGACTGCACGGTACGTGTTAATAAGTATACTCTATGTAATTATTTAGAACAAACAAAGAGATATGTAATTTTAGGTTTTAGAAATGGAAAAATAGTTTCTATAGGATTTTTGTCAAACAGTGAGATATGCAGTTAGAATTTTCACCAGGTTACCCATGAGGATCCAAGCATCTGTGTATGCTCAATTTTTGGATAGACATAGAGCACAAGTTCTCTATGGCCTAGACCTGCCCTTACCGTTACGTAATGCACACCTATGGCACATGTCTTGAGGCTTATACTGCACTCTCCAGCCTCGTTCGTTATACAGAATGCACGGTAAATGCCGTCGAAGTACACACGCACAATAACTCCCTTAACAGGCTTATTGTCATGTAGCACCTTCACGTTAATGACAGCCGGATTACATGCAAGTACTGTATCGTTGTACTTCACGTCTATTGTTGTTGTGATGTTTTCAGGATACCAAATACCTACGCTGTAAATCCCAGACCACTTTACTTTTGCTGACACTGTAGGCGGTGAATATGATCTAATTAATGTTGGTAATGGTACCCACTTGTGGATACTTTCGTTGTAATATAGAATGTACATGTTTCTAACTATTTTGGTAACTCTAAATGTTATGTTTATCGGCTTGCTAAACACTACCTGTCTGGGTACTGTAGCAATATAGTATGCATTTGATAACAATCTAGCATTTACCGTAGATACATTTTCTACAGGTACTACCTCTATAGATCTTATATATGTTGGATGACCCTCAACTTCAGGAATAGATCCTTTAGGTATGGAAATCTGCACTACATCATCCTTGGACTTCAATACAATACCCACAGGAATGCCGTAGTACACATCTGCAGCATAGGACAGGTACGTCAATGCTCCAATATGTCTAATGAACAGACCTGTAAGCTTGCCAACAGCCACAAGTCTTATTATTGGAACAGGTGCAGTGCCGGGACCAGGCTTAGCTGGTTTAACAACATGTCTTGTAAGTGCACCGCGTATTACATGTCTAGTTACGGGAGTCGATACTTCAAGCTCATACACATGCACAAAGTATCTATTAGAAATCTTGTTAACAATAATTAGGAAGGGACCAAAAGTTGCAACATAGCTTGGCTCTACATTTAAGACAGCTAGTAATGTTCCGTTTAGAAGCAGCACATAAATACGCTTATTAGAATCCTCGAGGACAGCTGCACATACTCCCTGACTACATACAAGTCCCCTCTCAGCAGTACCTACTATCGTGAAGCTTGTTCTAATTACTCTAACATAGGTTGCATTTACAGGATTCACTACTACAAGGCTGCTTCTATTAGTTAAAACAACGTACTTATACTCGTACGAACTGCCGTGCTGCGATAATACACTCCAATCCGAGTAATATAATGTATCCTCGAGAATAATACTGTATTCTCTAATGGGCTTGCCTTCGCTATCAAGTAGGTAAAATGTACAGTTTTTAAGTAAATCAGCATGTGAACTGCATCTTATTGTAAGTAAATACTTACCATGGGCTGTAACTATGTAGTACAGCTTTGCATGAGGACTTGATATCGATATGCTATGTATCATGTACTTAAACTTACCAGTTGTAAGTCTAAACCCATTCGAAATTTCTAACAGAGCAATATTGCACACATATGCTCTTTCTCTCATTCCATACTTACAGGAAAATCCAGCAATAAGTTTCTTATTCATGTATGCATATGTCATTAAGAAGTTGATATTACCATCATTCGTTATGTACTTACTCTCTTTAAGCTTTCCGTTTCTGTACTTATAAACTATAATATATCCTGCTGTTCCTACAAGTATTTCAGGTACATTATCATTATCAATATCTGCTAATAGTACACTATATACCGTACTTTTGGAACTCGTTTTTAATAGCGTTGAGTTTGCAATAACGTATAGATATTCTCCTACACATAATGTAAATATTCTTGTATTTCCAATCGTACCTAAGCTTGTACATAGGTTGAGTTTTGGCTTTATGTTGTAGATGCTAAGCTGATATCCTGTTAGTATTCTGATAGTTGTTTCTGTTCCATTTGGATTTAGAATCGATAGGTATAATCCTGAGCTGTTCTGTATAAGTAGGTACGTGTACACTCCATTTTTTGTTAATAATGCTGCAGTGTATAGTATCTCAGAGGTTGAGGGTATAGTTGTTTCGTAATCGTACACATGTTTCAATTTTACAATAGTTGATGCGTACAGTGTTGTGGTTAATAGGCATGTTATAACTAGCAGAGATAGTATAATACAGATTCTGTTCTTCACTTGTGATGGCGATCATCGTGATATTATAAGCATTTTTGTTATTTAGTGTGCTCTGCAGTGTTCAGCATGGGTGATATTCCTCATCTAGTCAGGTAGCCGAAGTCTTCATCATCTTTCTACTTTCGCTAAGCCTAGTCTCTTAGGTTTAAACGATTCCTGTAACTTTTGCAAGTGCAGCGTAGATTCCTGATAGTGCTGCAACTACTATGAGAAGTATTATCATCATTATTACTGTAGATGCACGTACAGTGTAGTACCTCCTGATGCGTGTAGGCTGTGCTTCATATTCTTGACTTGCTATTAGGTAAACTAAGATTCCTGCAACCACGGTCAGGAAAACGCAAGCTACGTACAGTCCCTCTGCTATGCTTGAGCCAGACGTGTACACACTCCATGGGCCATATATTGATATTGAGAAGAACAGTACCGTCAGAAATACCAGTATCAGTGTCAAGTATCTGCTTACTCTCAGCATAATGTCCAAGAGTTAGGCAAGATAATTAAAGTACTTCATTCTTCCTCTGCCGATGTCTATCGAATCAATAACGCCTTTTGGAAGGATAATATATCATGGCGTCGAGAAGTGCCCTTACTGTGGCAAAGAGAGTATGGAAGTCACAGAGCTGTATTATGAAGTTCCATCTTTCGGAGGTCTCATACTGTATAGCTACAGGTGCACAAACTGTGGATATAGACATGTAGACCTTCAGTACCTGGAGACAAAGAAGTGGAGAGTGTATAAATATACAATTGAAGATTTTAGAGACATCGCGGAGACCCTTGTATTTAGATCAAAAACATGTAGAATAAGAAGCCCAGAGCTTGGATTCAGCATTGATCCAGGCATTGCAGCAGAGGCATTCATAACGACTGCAGAGGGACTACTGTACAAGGTCCTTGACTTTGCTGAACGTATGTTAGCACTTGCCGAATCTGATGAAGAGCGAGAGAAAGTACAGGAATTTATTGAAAAGGTCAAGAAAGCGTTGAATGGAGAGTTTAAATTTACAATAGTTTTAGAGGATCCGCTCGGAAATTCGCTCATTAGACCTCCAAGAGGTAGAGAGAGTAGACTCGTAACTGAAGAGTTAATAACGGAAGAAGAGACTGAGTGACAATGTCCTCTCAGGCAAAACAGCAGAAGAAGAAACGAGGTGGAAGGAGGAGATTGAGGGACATGATGATGCCGCTGCTCTCAGCGGGTTTACTGAAGTTTCCTGAATCAAAGGAGTATGAGAAGATAAGGATAGACCCTAAGTGGCTCATAATAGTGTCGATTGCTTTCATAACAGTAGTACTTGTACTGGACTTCGTACTAGCACATATCTAAAATTCAAACTATTTCGAAACTTCCTCTGCAATATTCAGCATGTAGCGTATAAATTCTTCAGGAGTACCATTTACAGCACCTCGTTCAACAAGTCTGTTCCACTTCTCAACAATTATCTTGTACTCTTCCTTTGCCTTCTTTATTTCACTCACTGTTCTAAGTTCAATATCAAATGAGTAGTATGGACCTTGTCCAAGTCCAGGACAGTATCCAAGTGCTTTATCTAATATTTCAAACTTTACAACATCATCATCTATCCAATATATGAATGGGTAGAATCTACATACGTATGGCTTAACTTCATGTATAGCGCATATTAGTTTTCCATCAACATATTTGTTAAATATGCATGATCCGTCTGGACGTTTTGCAAGTATCATATAGTATTCTCCATCTTGTAACTTTATCTCTGGGTAATCCCATCCTGTAGTCATTTCTTTTCTGAAAAATGTTACAAAGCTCAGAGGATCGAGACCTGTGTATTTTGATATTCTTATAACGTCTACATGTGTTATCGGTATCCAGTAGCGTTTACAACACTCTCCACATAGCACACATTTGAAACGGACTCGTGGAGCGATATAGCCTCTAAACATCTCGCCTACTATGATGGTCTAGAACAACGGTATTTAAGCTCAAGAGCGTGAACCTAGTTGATAGACTTGACTGTCACGGAGCTTGAACTTAAGTATCACATAATTGACGAGAATGGTAAGCTTGCCATAAAGCCTGAAGTAGAGCACAGTCTTAAGAGAGCTGGGTATGGAGTATGGAAACACGCCACAGTAGAGCTATGCCACTGGACTAAGCAGTCTCTCACTACAGGAAGAAGCTGCTACAAGGTCAAGTTCTACGCCGCTCCCTGGGGAGGCTCTCACAGATGTGTTGAGATGTGTCCTGTAGGTATGATATGCCTGAACAAGTGCATCTACTGTTGGAGACCTGCAGAGTCCTACGACTACTTCTACCCAAGTCCTGAACAGGTATATGATCCTCCAGAGATTGTTGAGGGAATCCTGAAGGAAAGGAGGAGGCTGCTTTCAGGATACTTTGGCCATCCCAAGTGTACACGAGAACGTGTCGAGGAGGCTCTACAGCCAACGCACTGGGCTATCTCACTGTCAGGTGAGCCCTGTCTCTACCCTAAGCTACCTGAGCTAATACTCTACCTGAGACAGCTACCTAACACACGTTCAATATTCGTTGTGACGAATGGCAGAGTCCCTGAGATGATAGAGCGCATGGATAGGGAAGATGCACTACCTACACAGCTGTACCTTTCTCTCACTGCACCAAATGAAGAGCTGTACTATAAGATACATGTCCCAATACTGGACCGTGACAATGCATGGAAAAAGTTCAGACGAAGCCTCGAGCTGCTCAGCACAGTCAGGACTAGGACAGTCATAAGGCTGACATTGATAAAAGGAATAAACACAGACGATAAGCACATTCCTGAATTCGCCGAGCTCATAAAGCTAGCAAATCCACACTTCATTGAAGTAAAAAGCTACATGAGCCTAGGATACTCAGTATACAAAATTGGCAAAGAAGGAATGTTGAGACATGAAGAGGTCAAAGAATGGACAAAGAGACTACTACAGGAACTTAATCGCGACGTTGAGAGATTTGAACTTGTTGACGAGAGTCTAGACTCAAGAATAGTATTGTTACAGAACAAGATTCGAAAGATAGATAGAATAATTCGAGAAGTTAAGCCACGTGTAGAATAGTACTAGACATGGAAAGTAACGAATGGTCAAAATTATTCCAAAGTATAGGTATCCGAAAACATGTCGTATACATTGTTGGTCTAGGACCAGGCACACCTGAACTAATAACACTGAAAGCATATTCAATACTCAATCATGCAGATGTTTGCTTATACACAGGCACCTTACTGAGTCCAGAGCTTAAGCAGATAATTCAGGAGAAGTGTAAAGAATGTTATGATACTGGAAGAATGGATGTTGAAGATATTGTAAATGTAATCGTTGAAAATTATAGAAAAGGTAGACTTGTTGCTTGGTTTCACGATGGTTGTCCCACGGTTTATGGTGGTCTCTGGCCAATCTTAGCGAGACTTCGAGAACTAGGTATACCGTACGAAATTGTTCCGGGAGTAACCTCAGTATCTGCAGCAGCTGCTGTTCTGGGCATAGAGTTGACTGTTCCTGAGAAGTCTCAGACTGTGATAATTACGAGAGTCTCTAAGAGGACTCCTAAGCCAGCAAATGAAGATCTAAGTAAATTAGCTAAATGTGGAACAGTAGTTCTACTACTGAGTGTACAGAATATTGAACAAGTATATGAGGAACTTCGTAAAGGAGGACTTGACGATAATGTAGATGTTGCTATTGTACAGTATGCCACATGGAGAGATAAGCAGAAGGTTATCAAATGTAAATTAGGTGAACTTGTCAAGAGAGTTAAGGAAGAACACATAAATAGATGTGCTGTCATAATTGTTGGTCCCTGTGTAAGTGACTCTATGTGGAATTTCACTCATTTAGAATATGTTTATTCCAAGGATCGTAAATACCAACAGCAAAAGTCGCATGAGCACTAAACTTCTGCTTATGTACAATAATCCTTGCATTAGGAACCTTGTACCTTATTAAAGACTCGCATACAGCACTGTTCTCGGTACTCAACATCTCATTAACATTTACCAGATATACGCTAGAGTATGGTGTATACTTCTTAAAATATGAAATTACACTAGACGATGCATGTTTAGGCATTACTATCTTATCAAATCTCTCAGGTACTGTGAAGGAAAGATATGCTGCATATTGTGCTAAGCCTTCAATATCTTTAATGTTAGCTAATGAACATACTCCAACACCTAGAATAAGTTCCTGTTTAAGAAATACTACATTTTGAACAGTTGATACAGAGGCAGAAGAGGAAACTATGACAATGTCATATTTTGAACATTTCTGAAGGTCTTTGACAAGTTCTATATTTGCATTAAAGTACTTTTTAGCAATGTAACATATTTGTTCTGAGTCTGTTCCAATAGTACATTCATCAATATCGACTTTACATATTCGTTTTAACTTCACAGGTCTTAACCATAGTTTGAACATCATGTACTCTACACACTTGTAGGGCGGATGTCGCGATGTATCTATTAGTTCAAGTTTTAGCAGGTCTGCAAGTTCTAATGCAATATCATATGCTCCCTTCGTATGTATTCCAATCAGTGGAATTACATAGCGACAACAAGGATCAATGAGGACTATTCCAGGGTCTTCAAACTTGTTTTTTAGAGATTTTGAAAATTTTCTAATAAACACAGGAATCGGCATTATGCATATAGCATAGTCACAGTTTAGCAGTTCTACTTGTTCTGTAATTTTTCTAACATGTATATCATGTCCTAGTCTTTGAAAATGTGTACATATTTTATCTGCTATTTCTTTTTCTTCAGAAGTGCAGTATATTACAAGTATATTCATGCCTTTTTATCGCGGTTAAGAAAATCTCTTAAGTTATGTAGAATCTTATCTGTTAAAATATCTACTACCCTATCATCAGGCCAGAGTGGGCCGGCGTACTTTACGGGTACTCCCTCTACGATCTTTGTCTCTCCGAGCTTGACACCAACTAGTTGTGGAACATCTTCACCTGCGTGTCTTCCAGGTACTACAAATAGCGATGCTACTATAATAATACTAGGTCTCTCCTTCACAAGCTCCTTTAGCGCATCTTCAGGCCTTGGTTCAACATCGTGAAGGTACCCAACTCTCCACACTATTTCAAAGTCTTTACCAAGCTGACTAGTCACCTTGTTGAGACATCGTTGTATAATCTCGTTTACTGCCTCTAGGTAGCTTCTGCTGGTTGATCCATGGCATACAAATAGTAACCCAATTTTCATGTTGAAACCATGTCTAAGTTCTGCAGTATCTTTAAATGTGTACCCCTGGCTACGTCAAGAACAGCATTAAATATCCCAAGACACAGCGAGGCAGAACCTACGCTGCCTAGCACAGTTATGTAACAGAGACCTGAATTCACGAGTCTCGACTTGACTTCAGGTGACTTAAGAAAACCAGGTGGCGTAGCTATGATGGCTCTTGGACGTATGTTAAGTTGCAGAACTTTTTCAATAACTTGAGGAGAAGAACCTACAAGTAAGATACTTTCAGAAATTAAGCTAGCGTAGAGAGGAACAACATCTGCAATATATTTAACACCATGCTTATCTCTAAGTTCTGAAAGACATACGACATTGTTACTAAAATTCCTCTTTATCAAACTGTGCCTTACTCCACATGCTAACATTCTTGTATCACATACAACTGTGCAGTTGTTTAAAACAGCATTTACAATTTCATTAATAGCATTGTCGCTCATAACTAGCAGATGCTGCACATCAGGGAGACCTAGAGAGTGAACTGCCAGTATACATATGTAGAGCTCCTCTAAGGTTCTGAATTTGCGTACAATAATCCTGTTCAGTATATGTCTAAAACTCTCGATATCTATGGGGGTTCTCACATTCTGCATAAATCATAGTTTAGATCTGTAACTATTAATGCGCCTCGGACTTACTACAGGTACCTGTTTCATAGCAGCTGCAAAAGCTGCACTCTACTCACTTCTAAACAATCGACCCTGCAGTAGCATAATTGTCGAACTTCCAATAGGTCTACGTGTCGAAGTTCCAATAGCAGACATAGAGCTAGGACCTGATCATGCTACTGCATGCGTTGTAAAAGATGCAGGTGACAACGCTCCCTTCGATGTGACACACGGCGTCAAGATCTGCGTAGAGGCTAGAGTAGCTGAAGGAAATGGACAAGTGAGAATCATTCCAGGCCCAGGAGTCGGCATAAACAAGGACACAGGTGAGCCAGCAATATCAAAAAGAGTTATAGAATACTTGATAAAGAACCTTGAAGAAGTAACTAACTTGAAAAATGTTGATATTATACTAAAAGTATGGATACCAAATGGAGAGAAGATAGCTGAAAAAACTCTGAATAAACTATTCAACATCGTTGGAGGATTATCACTTCTAGGTGAGAAAGGCATTGAAATACCAACAGGAAATCCCTACTATAGTCCACAGATAGAACATATTAAAACACTAATAGAACATTACGCACATACAAGCAGCGCAATATGCCTAGTCACTGGTGGAAGATCACTAAGATTTGCAGAGAAAACTCTCAGAGATGTACCTGTGGTAGATGTTGGAGATCACGTAGGGTATGCACTTAGGTTATGTATTGAAAAATCTTTCAAAAACATAGTAATAATCACAGGACCAGCAAAAGCCGTAAAACTGTCAGGTGGCATCTACATGCTACATCATGATTATGCTGATGCAAGAATAGAAATATTAACTTCTAAGCTTCTCGAATTTATGATTGAAAATTTTGGAGATGTAGATGTGGAATTACTTAAAGGAGTGTTAAAGTGTGAGACTGTTGAAAAGGCACTTAATATGCTAGATGGTGACTTATGTAGAAGCTTCTTAAGATGGTTAAGTAACAAAATTGAACATAGAATAAGGCGAGACTTTGACTTGGATAGCAGCAGTGTGAATGTGTGTATATGCATTATTTACAATGAGGAACCTTATCTAAGCACATCCTGTAGAGGGTGCATACAATGTTGACCATAGTTGGTGCTGGTCCAGGTGCTGAAGACCTGCTAACACTGAGAGCTATAAGGAAGCTACAGGAAGCGGATATTGTAATAACACCTTCAAGACTGTTAAACATTGTTAAGAAATTTGCACATAACTCCGAAATTGTACTACTAAACCCTAAGAACGTTAGGCAACAAATACTGGAAATATACGGAACATACCGTAACAAGAACATAGTCATAGTCTCTTCAGGTGACCCACTCTTCTCCGGCATTGGAAAGACAGTCATCGACCTTGGTTTAGAATGTGAAATTGTGCCAGGAATATCCTCCATACAGGCAGCATGTGCCAAAGTCAGAACATCTTGGGACAATATGATAGTACTAACTCTACATGAAAGAGAACATATAGAAAATAGATTAAAAATAATTGAAAAAGCAATAAGCCTAAACAACAAAATAGGCATACTAACAGCACCAGACTACCCACCCAGCTACGTACTATCCCTCCTAACGACGATAACAAAGAAACTTAACAAAAAATACAGAGTATACATATGCGAAAACTTGACAATGAGCAATGAGAAAATAGTAAAACTTGAAATACCAGAGTCATCTACTACACATATTGAGCTAGGATGGAACTCTGTAATAATCATAGAACCTAGTATAAACAGACACTCATTGCTGTACAATCCTGTGAATCTGTAGTATAATGTTGAGCTTAGCAAGATTCGCACGGTATGTTCAGTAATCTTAAGACATCGAAGTATGATTCTATTACCTGAAAGCCATGTTCCTCTATCATTCTCCTGAATACGTTTATTGATGCCCATCCTGTAAATACTATTCTAGATATATGTCGCACTTCGACAAGCTC
>CAYPXK010000043.1:0-12140 GCA_964414695.1 uncultured Thermoproteaceae archaeon
CTACTACGTAGGCTCCTACTTTTTTCGCAGCATCGGCAGCCGTTACCGTTACAGTGGTTGTGCCGCTTCCAGACACTGCGATTACAATGTCGCCCTTCTCCACGCTGGGCGTTATTGTTTCGCCTAGTACGTATGCCCGAAAGCCAAGGTGTACAAGCCTCATTGCAAAAGCCTTAGCTACAAGTCCTGACCTTCCAACACCGACAACGAGAACTTTACTGCCTCTTGAGTGAGCTTCCAAGAGAACTTTTACAAATTCTGCTATTGCGTCGAACTCTAGGACATCAAGTGCGGATCTTATGAAGGTGACAATTTCGAGGTATGCGGATTTGAAGGTCTCAAGTTCACTCATCTTATACCGGCCCCGCTGAGAGATGAAGGATAGGCTTCTTTAAAACTTTTAGAGAACGTGCAGTACAGGTATATACTCAGTCTCTGTCTTCGACTAAGTGCTCCGCGATTGATAGCCTACCTTTTCTACTTATGCCAAGGTCTTCTGCATGTAGAGATCTGTCAGCTATGAATAGCTCAACTTCCTTTGCCTCAAGTGCTTGTGCAATGTACATGAATGATAGAAGTGGACAGGAGTGGGCACCACAGCTATAGACGTCAACTGTCGCATAGTCATATTCAGGCCATGTGTGTATTGATATGTGGCTCTCCGCGACTATAGCCACTATTGACACTCCACAATCCTTGCCAAACTTGTGAGAAAATATTGATATTAAAGTCATATTTCCAATCTCGGCAGATTTTATTATTATCTCTTTGAGTTTCTTCTCATCTTTCAAAAGTTCTCTATTACATCTCCTTAAGTTTCCGTAGATATGCGTCCCGTATACTAGTGTCTCAGACCCTCTCATGGCTACTGTTTTGATTTCCTTTAAGTTCCGGGTTAGGGTTTGAGATGAGATTACCCACCTCATCCCCACACATAGGGGTACCGTTTTGTTGCTGTGTGCGTTGACCCCCTCTTTAAAATTTTAACCCAGCAATTAACGACATGTTTGATTATCGATGTCTCAGACGTGTCACCAGTCATCACAAAGTTCAGGACACACCGCTCTCATCACTTAAGCAAATTCTCTGTGATGTGGCTTAAAATAAGATTTTGTGCAACAGGTAACGATGTCTCAATATGCTGAACCACTGCTAGCCCTTAGGCTAGACGTAGTGTGTCTAGAATATGTTGAGACAGTGCTAATCCAGGAAGGAAGTAATGTACTATGCATCGACACCCCCCTTGGAACCTCTAGAATCTTTGTCATAGGAAATGGCGATAAGAAAATACTATTTACATCAGGATTCTCACTGTATGACTATCGTCTAGTGAACACGCTGACACTGCTATTCCTGAACAGCATAAGATTCGTAAGACCGGAAGGCGGACTCAGGGAGGTAGCACTATCAAAAGCACGTTTCTACCTTTACCCTGTAGTAAATCACTTCGCATTTAGCCGTGCAGTAGCACTGTCACGAGCTTTCAAAAGATCGCTCTTTGATGAACATGGCATTCACGTCATGTACGACAACATTGTACTGCAGTCAAGATACTCCACAATGTTTCACTACATAGTGTCCAACATTAGGCCACACATCCTACTAATATTGGCAACTGACCGTAGTCTCGGCAAAGAGAGAAATGATAAAGTTAATGTAAGAGTGTACTCAAAAGATGAGGAAACTACAAATTCAATAGTTCAAACATTGCAGACAAAACTAAACAATGTTAATGTAATTAAAGAAGAACACATCAATATTAACATGCCACATGTGCATTACGTGTTAGAGAACTTGACAAGTGTAGGACTTCTCGTTGAGGTACCATATGGGAACGATATAGTAGATAATCTATATAGTATACTTATAGAAATCGTAGAAAGATTAGCCACATTGGATGTGAAGCCTGTTGAAGAACTTCGGTGTAACGAGAAATACGTAGATATAGAACTTTCATCGGATAAAGAAGAGAACATTAACATACTTACAAAATCCCTCCAAGCCCATGGCATACAGGTAGAACCATTGGGTGGAACCAGAGTTCGAGTGAAGTACTGTGAAAATATACAACTACACAAATTACTAATAGACCAGAGGCTTCTCGAGAAGTACTTCAGGATAACAATACTCAGCTCAGCATAGACAAGTACATGGGAAGGCCTACATTGCTAGAGGACAGTACATGTTCACTAGCTGTCTACAGAACACTACGTAGTCCGGGTTCTCTGCAATGAACTTCTTATATGCGTCCCATATGCTCTCACTTATTACAACATAATCCATGAGGTATCTCCTGGTATACAAAATTAGCTTCTCCAACGATAAGGACTCAACATTATTGTATATTATTGGCAGCATATGTAGAACATATGTGGGGGGAGGAATTTTGTTACATAATGACATTACATGAATTATCAAGTTATCTTTTATAAGCGAGTCTATGATCTTGAATAGAATAAAGCAAGAAAAGCACGACGTTATGAAATATACTGAGGTCTGATATCTATTCATAAGGTCTTCGACTGTTTTAATTGTATACTCTTCAAATTCCTCGAAGGAGCTTCTTAACCTATCCAGAAGTTTCTTGATTATATTAGCATCAAGCTTACGTCGGATAAGTACGCTAAGCAAGTCAACGGTATAGTACTGGTCTTCAATTAGAGATTCTATAGATACTGAAGGTACTACAACAACAACAGGCCTATTATTTGCAATCCATATTAGAGCCTCAATTATAGGTTTAACTATTCTCAACCATGACCTTGCATGAAGTATAGTTTTCGAATATCTTTCTAATAATCTATTCATAACTACTTGCGCATTATCTCTTCCAAGCGAGGTCCTCATTATTTCCTGAATTACATCCTGAGTTATAGGCAGAACTACGGCATCTACTTTATGTGCAAGTACCTTCAATATGTTAGAGAGCCACTCTGCTAATTTTTCATTTAAATTGTTTAGTACTACAATAATAATTTGAAATTGCATATTCTATTATGGATACAGCCTTTGCATTTTGTAGGTGAGGGTTTCGGCAAGGGATTTCTTTTATATAACCAGTATTCAAGAGCCCATCTTATGATGTTTTCAATAGTTTGACAGTCTGAAGTATTTATTTTGTGCACTACAACATCTTTACCTACTTTAACTATGCTGTTGAATTTATTATCGAGCAATTCAACTATGCGGTTTATATTGTTTTTGAGTATGAATCTTGTGTGCCTTCTAACTTTGACTATGCACGTATGTTTAAGTTTGAATCCATGCTTTTCGAGTAGGTAAGCATATAGCTGTACCTGCAGTTTCTCTTGTTCTCTTAGCTTGTATGGATTTGTTGATGTTGTTTTAAGTTCTATTAGTGTGACTGTGTTGTTACTATCAACAATTACAATGTCTGGCTGAGCTAGTATTGGTACATTCTCGATAACGTCTACTATGGCAGGTTCTATTATTATTTTTTCACTTTCTTTAATTAGTTTAAAAATCCATCTTTCTGAAACTACTTTGTTGAAATATATTTCTCCGTCAAGACCTACATTAATTAGCACGGGCGCCTTCTGGCCCGGTATGGGATCTATATCGAAGTCGAATGATTCGAAATTACCTAACTGTCTTCTATGTTCGTAAAGCCCCTCTCTTATGTAGCTGAGTATTTCTCTTCCCTTCACGTAGTCTAGGTGTAGCTTGTATTCACAGTAGGAGTATTGTGTAGCTATGTTACTTACCAATACGAAGACTGCACCGTGCTTCAGCCTTGGGACTTCGATATCCTGATCACCGTATTTAAGCGCTAGACCACGTTCAGTCCTGATGAGTCTTGGAGGTGCGTCTACGGTGCCGACCTTGTCCGTGATTGCCATAGACCTTTACTTGCAGGTATATATGTCGTCTATCTTTTTTAATAGTCCCGATCTTGCTACTAGATACTCAGCAACAGGACACACAATGTTGCATAGATTACATCTTTTACATTTTGTTAAAGATATTCTTATACGATCTTTGTCAATTCTAAGCGCCTCATTATTACACCAGCTCTCACAAAGTCTGCATGATGTGCAATATGCTAGACGTGCGAGTATTCTAACTAATGCTATTAGCACATCCTTTTGAGGCAGCTTGTCTAGTATTACGTATATAGAATTTTCGTCTTCTAATACTTTGATGGATATTGTTCCAATGTCCTTAACATTGAGCGTTATCGAATTATCTCCACTCACAGAGACATTCGTTATTTTGTTCAGTGTGTATGATAGATTTATAATATCTCTAACGTCTAGTTTTCGTTTTCTCTTAACTAACTTTATTGTCACACTTTCTTTATCATGTAGTACATCTATGAGACGCATTTTTTCTCTATAGTATTCACATAGGTTCTTTATACTATCTTCATTCACCTTGTATGTTCTTTCAATATATTTCCTGACGTCTCCTGGATATTTTTCACGCCACCTCCATAAACCAACTTTGAGCCAATATTCGGGGAGGGCTAGCTCGTTTTTGACCTTAGTTAGCGTCTCATTGAGCCACTCATATAGTTCAGTGTACCAGTAGCGAGCCAGGTAGAGCTCTGCAAGCTCGTTTGCTGGACAGGCCCAGCATCCGATTCTGTCGAATCCCTTCTCATATGCTATGTTGTAGGGTAGGTTATGCTTGAATATGTACAGCCATACGTGTAGACTTGTCCAGTCATCTATTGGTGCCGCTACTATAGTGTTTGCAACCCACTTAGACGGTGCTATTCTTGGCAGTCTTGCACGTAGGCTCGACTCAAATTTTCTCTGTCCAACTATGCTTACGGAGCCGGTAGGTGCAAGTTTTTTCAATAATTTCGAAATTGGTGCAAGTTTTAACATCTTACAACAATATCTGAAGTCTCGGCTTGGAGGATATAGTATGTTTATGATAGTTTTGAAATCTGTCTCTGCCCGTGCCCAATGGATCTCGATGCCTAACCTGTTTTCGACTTCGTGAACATTTACATATGTGTCAGGTAGCTCGAGTGTAGTATCATTAAAAATTGTGTAAAAATTGTCTCTAAGTACGTCAAGTGCCAGGCTCAGTACTACCAGCGAATCTTTGCCACCACTGTATGATACAACTATTTTTCTAGCGCTAGAGTATTTTTGATATATCTTTTTGATAAATTTCTTGGATCTTTCTTCAAAGTTCTCTAGGACGTTCTCATTTATCTCTATCACATCTTTCCAACTTGATCGTGTCTCGACATACGTCGGTTTAACGGCCTTCCAGGCCTTTATTATGTACAGACGTCTATTTCTGACGAGCTTTGCAAGACCTTGCCATTTTCCATCCTGTGTCTGAACAACAACAAGCATTCCTTTCTTTGGAGGAAGTTCAGCCTGCACAATGTGAGTACGATGAATCTCATACCCTCTCGTAAGCTTAGGTAAGTCAACTATAGCATAGTAGCCAACCTTCTGCTCAAGCATCTTTGCAGCACCTTGAAATATCGGTCTGAACCTCCAGGTACAGGTTTCAGGATCGAACCATCTGTGACCAACTACTTCTCCATTAACTATAACTTCATCAGCTTCATCGGGATACCCTGGAACCTTGTTGAGTAGTACTAGTGAGTTCCTTGGAATAAGTAGATCAACAACTTCCCAACACTGAAACTCCCGAAATATTGCCTCACGTATGATAAGTATATCATAAGGGAAGGCAGGTCTGACATCTCCCGGCTCAGTCGGCTTGACAAGCAGGTAGAATGACGAGACCTTGTGTACAAGTCTAGGATTTAGTATAGGGACGTTATGATCAGGAGACCAGTAGAACGTGAATGTGAATCCAAATGGTCTACCACTACTTCTCATTACAATGCTTCAAGCTTGTTAAACCCATGCTCTAAATATATCCTACTGTATGATGACAATGCGGCCGCCACTGACGGTTGATGACGGTTTCAGGCACTGACAGCTAAAAACAACGTTAGATGCGGTGGTGATGATGCTGAGCACGTCTGAGACAGTTAGCAAATGATGAGGAGACCTTCCACTGAATCCTTCAGGGATGTTGCTCATTTTAAATGTTTGATATATATCTCATGTAGACGTCCTACTCCTGATGCCTCATAAGGAGGAGTTCGACCTCGAGAATGTTGATGGTATTGGACCCAAGACGGCGCAGATGCTGCAGTCTAAGGGTATAATTTCGGCACGTCATTTGGCTCTATTCACACCTGAAGAGCTTGTAGATATAACAGACATGACACCTGATAGAGCGGAGAAAATACTGAGAAGTGCTCGTGAACTTGTGTTTGGAACACGTAGAGCACTTAAGGGCAGTGAAATACTGAAGCTCTGTCAGGATCAGCCGCGATTAACAACAGGCGTGAAATCGATAGATAAGCTTCTTGGAGGAGGACTCGAGCCTAAGGCAACCTACGAGTTTGCTGGCGAGTTTGGCACAGGTAAGACACAGCTATGTCATCAGCTCGCTGTAACAGTACAGCTCCCAAGAGATAAGGGTGGTGTAGCTGGCGCATGTGCCTACATTGATACTGAAGAGGCATTTTCACCGAGCAGAATTGAAGCTATAGCAAAGAGGTTTGGTCTTGATCCTCAGCAAGTGCTTGACAATATCTACGTGCTGAAAGTTGTCAACGCCGCAGACCTGGAGGACAGGATAAAGTTTGACCTTGTTCGACTGATTGAGCAGAACAACGTCAAACTCGTCATAATAGACTCAATAATCGCATTGTACAGAGCTGAGTTTAAGGGAAGAGAAAGACTCGCAGAGAGACAGCAGAGACTGAACTACATACTTGATTGGCTTATGAGAGTTGCAAAAGTGTACAACATCTACATAGTGCTAACTAACCAGGTAATAGATGTTCCACTTGGGTACATAGAGGTCAAGAAGCCGGCTGGAGGAAACGTCCTAGCACATGCTGTTACACACCGACTCTTCTTTAAGAAATCACGTGAAGACGTCAGAGTTATGGAAGTTCTCGATAGTCCGAGACTTCCTTATAAAGCAACAGCAATGTTTAGAATTACAGACAAAGGCGTAGAGGACGCGTGATGAAATCCTGCTTTTCTGATAAGTTGATGACGGTTTCCGGCACTGAGCACCTTGACATTATTATTACCAATATCTCCACATCGTGAGAGGTGTCAAACCAGAGAACTTCGGCTTAATCTCTCCCTTAGATACACGTTCTATAGCTTTTGATAAGGGTTCGGCATCCAATATAATTGTTAAGAACCAAGTTGCAAGACCCTGATAGTTTTTGAATGTTTCCTTAAAATATTTTTCTACACTTTTAATACCAATATGCTCATATAGTCCTTTTACCCATCGGTCAATGACAGGTACAGAATAGTCACGTCGAGCTATGACACGGGTTAGGCCATATGTATAGGGTCCGACGCCCTTCACGTTTTTTAACAAATTCAATATGTCTGAGGCTTTTTCAGCAGATGCGATTCTTTTTGCAACTTCCAGTACGATGCGTGCCCTATAGCCGTACCCACATGCTCTTAGCTGTTGCTCACCTGCCTGCACGATGTCCTCAGGTTTCGGCGGTAGTATGTACACACGACCAAGGTCTTGGAGGTATACTTGACGTCCAAGCGTCTTGTGAAGTCTGTACAGCATGTACCATCCTTGCCTGAAGGACGCATTCTGCTGCGATACTGCTATGAGGAAGCTAGTCCAAGCATCCGCACTTTTAAGATGAAGACCACGTACATACTGAACACCTCTCAAGATAGGGTCTCCACTACATATCTCATAGAAAGCGGAGAGATCCTCATCAAGTGCTAAGGCCTTCATCACTAGTGCTTCTAGACAAGACTTCTCTACACTACTGCCTGGTGGAAGGAAATAAACAACCTTAATCTTACGATCTTCAACCTGCTCACACACTGCTACACATGCTAAATCTCGCTCCTCTAAGCTAAGAGGAACGTAAGCTCTCTTACCATCATACTGCCAGCTGAAGCTGTACGCTGCTCCTGTTAGATCGAGCCTATACTCAGGATCTTCAGGCTCTAAGATACTCTCAAAATGCTTTACTAGTTTCACATTACGTACAATGCTATAGTTCAATATCATCTATTCCTTCCTTCTCAAGCTCATCCAGCTCCTGCGTAGCAAGCGACATATCCTCTAGTAGAAGCGGAATACCGAGGAGATCTCCCAGCATTGTTAGAAAGGCAATATCCTCTATGAGGCCTAACATGTACATCAGGGGGAGATACTCTTTGATAGGCTCGATATGTTTTAATGCTCCCTCCTTATCTACATGTATCGACTCTTTTGCTTTGTTTATCCTATCGTTTAGTTCTTTCCTAATTTCTTGTCTAAGATTTTCTAAAAGCCTCTTGCCATCTTCTGTTAGTTCGTATTTTATTCTTTTCAATAATTTACCCTCGACTTTTTCTACAATGTAACCGGCATTCCGCAAGGCTTGAAGAGTTTCCTCAATCTTTGACTTGTCTATTCCTGAGAACTTCCTCATTATGCAGCTTCGCGTAGAACATCCTCTGGATATTGACTCAAGTATCAGATATGACAAATACTTGTCCATGATACTACCCTCAGGTCTCAGCAACTCCATGGACACTAATTTAAACTACTCGTATGACGATAAAGTGTCAGCAAGGGGTGAAATCATCAGTTGGTCAGACCGGAAACCTTGTCATCACGTCAGTTTTCTTGACTATACACTCCTCTAGATAAGGGTTAGCCTTTATCTTGTAAATTAGTTTTATATTCAATTTTCAGGAAAGGACGGACATGAGAAAGCTAGTCATAGTGCTGATTGCAGTATTTGCAGCTTTATGCACAGTAGCTGCACTCATGTATACTCATCACATGATTAAGACATCTAGTGCCAATATGGAAAGACACATTCTACTGCTTAACGCCATGCATACTACACCAATATCACTTTTATACAACGTCACTATATTAACGAAGAACGTCGAACTTAATGGAACATTATTTATTGAAAGTTCCGGAACTGGAAAGTACCTGACTATGCTCAGGATGCCAGATAGCATATACTCAATAGTAATATCTAAGGAAGATTCTAAGTATGAAGTGTGTAAGTTATATTATTCGCAGATAACGGGAAAGGAAGTTAAGTTTGTACAAAAACTTAGTGATGTAGACCCTATTGTACTAATGTTATCGTCGGTAAATGTGGCAAACTATAGCCTCTACACGATATTGAAGACAGTGAGAGAGAACTGCACAAAATTGAAACTAAGCAATTATAACATTAACGCAACGGTCATAGTATGGAAGAACATTGTAATACCCTACAACATAGTGCTGTACAATAGCAACGTTACAGTGATCGTAAAGCTTGTGTCCGTGTACAGGAAGTTTAATGGTATCGTTATGGAAGAACTTGAGAAATTATGTAGAGGTTGATATTATGCTGCTTAATTCTCTTACAAGTAGTGGAATTTCATCTTTCTGATAGGTCTTAACAATTTTGCCGCCTCTTATTCTCGTAACTTTATCACAGTATGGCAGTAGTTCTATATTGTGTGTTGCTAATACTATCGTTATCCCAAGTTTCTTATTTAAATATGTAAATATCTCCATAACCTTCTTAGCAGATTCGACATCTAAGTTTCCTGTAGGCTCATCTGCCAGTAGAAGTTTGGGTCTGGTAACAATGGCTCTTGCTATGGCTACGCGCTGCATTTCGCCTCCACTAAGCTGTGTGGGTCTCACATTTGCCTTGTGCTTCAAACCAACTGCCTCAAGCGCTTCGAGTGCAAGTCTTCTACGCTCCTTTGGAGGTATGCCCTTTGCAATGAGTGGAAGTTCAACATTTTCAACAACGGTTAGCCTCGGTATAAGATAGAAATGCTGAAACACGAAGCCAACTAAGTCACGTCTAAGCTTTGCTAACTTGTTCTCAGGTAAGGTTGCTATATCAATGCCATACACCAAGACTCTCCCCTTTGTCGGTCTCTCCATGCCGCCTATGATGCTTAGAAGCGTGGACTTGCCACTTCCTGAGGGACCGATTATGCAGTGAAATTCTCCATCCTCAATACATAGGTCTACTCCAGATAGAGCAATAACCTCCACTTCTCCAAGCTTGTATATTTTCCACACGTCTTGAAGTATCACAGCTATGTTACTCATGATCTCTTCCTGAACATGTACACTACTGTACCTACAATAGGTGCTACACATGCAATGGCAAGCACCACAAGTAGCGTATACGACGTATGTGCACTTGGCAGTGAAGCCTGTTTGGAGGTCATGGACGTGGCTGGACGTATCTCTATCTTCACTACACGAGATATAGCATGTTCTCTACCGTACTCGTCGACATACATTATGACTATCTTGCACTCACCTAATCCCGGTCTAGTTGCATTAAGTGTAAATGAGGCAACGGTCTGAGCTTGAGGCGCCAAGCTTCCAATGAATGTGTACGTTGATGATATAGGAACAAAGTGAGCATCTGGGACTATTGTAACATTGACATCATATGCCGTTGCCGTTCCTGTATTTGACAGCTGTACGGAGATCACTAGGCCCTCACCCACAGTCACAACTTTTGGTGCAAGTGTAATCTGGGTAACAACTATACGCGGCTGCTCAACAACCTGAAATGTTAAGACACCACGCTCCTGAGCATAGGACTGCAATGCTGTTCCGTACGTGACTATATAAGACAAACTGACAGGCGTAGGCATACTCATACGAGGAACTGCAAGTCTAATCTTAATTAATTTACATTCAAATGGCATAAGAGAGCCAAGTCTTATAGAGGAGCTATTCATTAAAATTGCCGATGTTACAGATACAATGTTGATTGTTACATTATTTAGGATGTAATTCATTAAATTACAGACCTTTATTTTCACAGTATTTAGAGATGATGTGTTTAAATACAGTGTCAGAGGTAGAACATTAATAAAACCACTCTTCAAGACTCCTATATATGATGTGTACGTTGCATTCTGTAAACCCAGCTCTTTATCAAAGTACATAACCATTATCTTCATAACAATTGCGCCAGACTGTGAGTAGGGATAAGCTGAGGACCCTGAGACCACCGTTATTTTAATTCTCTTAACTATGCAAGCACCTGCCGATAATTCGGGAATCGTGAGGCTCAGCGGTTCTCCTGAAGGTATTGAAACTGAGACACCTTCAGGCACGATGGCTATACCGATGTTTAGATCATACGCTGTCCCATTACCTTCATTACATACTTTCACATAAATATAGTTCGTCGATTCTGCAGGGACAACGTTGGGATAAGCATATACTACAATCTTTGGACTTGACATTATGGTTATCGGAATTGTTAGTGTTTGACTGTCTGGAACAGTTCTAATTTCCTCTCCTGGGACAATCATTCCATTCATTACAATTCTTGGCTTATACACTTTTGACCAAGTGAAGGTTATCGAAAGCATGTGATTACCACAGCTAGATACATTCAATAGAAGTATTGTACAGATTATGCTATATGGCTGGACAAGACGAACAGAGCTTGGCTCCAGCAATAATACATTGCCATTCTCTAACCCTGCACTAATTTTAAGGTCATAGAGTATGTATGGTGAGTTATGTAAGAAGCATAACCTTAATAATGCAGTACCCTTGCATGTATGCGGATATTTCAATACCCTAACTAAGGTTAATAGAAACTGTTTATTGGAGTATGGTAAAGAGGGAAGCGATGTTGTGTAAGGATATGTTGACTGTGATGTGTATATCTGAGGAGTCTGCTTACCTGTGTATTGTGTAGGTACGTTATATGTATATGTTGGCTGTGTAGATGCTTGTTGAAACAGTGTTTTATAGAGTTCTGATATTATGAAGTTCTTAAGTATATCTAGGAGAGAGGTCTGCGCATGTACAATGGTCAATGCGTGTGATAAAGTTATTGAGAAAATTGCTAAGGAGAGCAATAGTATGACTGCTATGCATGTCCGCACGTGTCTGACATACGCTGACATGTCTTATGTCTGTAGACATGTTAACTTATATACTTTCGTAAGTTAGGTATGTGAGACAATGCGTATTGGCGACTACGCAGCTCTCGCATGGAGATCAATATGGGAAAGAAAGGGAAGGACTATCGGTACAATAATTGGGATAGTGATAGCAATAGTCGCACTTGGAACAGC
>CAYPXK010000044.1:0-23554 GCA_964414695.1 uncultured Thermoproteaceae archaeon
ACTTGCTGCAAAGCTTGCAATTGCAGCTAAGGCAGACGCATTCACAGGCAACTTCATTGCTCCGAAGCTGAAAGAGGAGCTAATGAAAAGAATACAGGAGATTAAGACACTGTACGCTAAGCCACCTCCCAAGAAACCTGAAGCAAAGGCACGTGCTAAGCCTGCACCTGCAAAGAGGGCAGCAACAACATCTCAGCCACCTCCTCCGCCACCAAAGAGTGAAAGAAAGCCTGCTCCAAAGAAGTAATAGTGTTTAATTACTTATCAATAATTCACAAATTTGCAAGTCTCGGACTCTCGTTCATAGCTTTAATATCATTCCTCTCTAATTGTATCCCCTACCTAACTATTCCATATCTTGCATTTATATTCATTTACGTATCTTCAACACATGCAAATACTCTATTAACTACAGCTACGATAGTTGTATCAAGCGCATTTGCTGCACTTGGGAAGGTCGTAGTGTATTACATAGGTAGAGGAGTTGGAAGAATTATGTTTAAGAACGTTAATAGAGAAGTTATAGAACTTTTTAATAGACTAATGGATAAAGGCATATTCTTAGCTATATTCCTTTTCGCAGCTTCTCCCTTACCTGATGATGTACTTTATATACCCGTTGGAGTCCTAAAATATAGTCCTATAAAGTTTTTTATTGCATGTTTTATGGGTAAGATTGTGATAACTTCAATAGTAGCACTCTCCGGAGAATTTATAAATTTCGTTATGTCTCCAGTATATGCTACGATATTATCAATAGTTGTGACTATTATTGTACTTCTACTTATGCGTAAGATAGATTGGGAAACACTTGTTAAGAACCTGATTGAGAAGGGTATTTTCAGGACATTGTTTGACATAATTAGAAATCCATTGAAGTTTGTAAAGAGGTAGTAATGTTAGGCTGTTTTCAGCAACTCCGGTTCTTCATCATCTACATTTCTCAAGTCAGTGTTGGCAGGCCGACATCATCCAGTCTCCTATTTCTCTTTTATGGCGCTTTCAATACCTTCGCATTCCTCAATATATAAGCATATGCTCTCACTTATTTCATGTTCGCTTTTTGATGGTTCGATGTCAAACGTCATCACTGTGTAATGGCCATACATGTTCACTAACGCATAGGCCTGTCTTTCTCTTTTGTCTATCAATATGTATGTGCAGTGCTTAACAAGTACAAGATCCTTGCCGAGCCATGCTTGTCTTCTTGTTATCAGCGGAAAGTAGCATAGTCTCTCAAGAGTTTTGACAAGCTCGAGAAAGGCTTCAGCACTGCCTTTTTTCGCATTGTTAATTAGCTCTATTATGCTTACCATTACGACTTCTGCATTTTCTGTGTAAAACAGGTTATAAGTATTCTAATTTAGCTCTTATGTCGAGATGCCCCTAGTTGACGAGTTCATATCTGCTGTATCTCTTGCCGAGGAGCATGTTAAGAAGGTATTCGATGTATCAGCAATATACGTGTTCAGGACGTACGGCAGAGAGGTAATTGCACATGGCATGTATCTGATGCTCATTAAGGATGGTAACTTGCAGGTACCTTTCTCTGTCTCGCTGTATTTGCTTAGTGATGGAAGAATTCTATATATATCATCAACATCTCGTAAGAAATTAGAGAAGTATGTGAATCTTAGAACAGATAGACCTGTCCTCGTCCTGATGCTAGACTTCTATAAGCCTCCATGTGTGTTTTCTCTAGTACCTGTCTGCAAATTCAAAGATATACTGACGAAGTTATCGGAGGGCTTTAACACATTTGATAATGAGTTAATTAATATAATTGAAAATGTAGAATTTTATGTTGACATAAGTGAGTATTCTGGAGATTTTGTATACCTAATGTATAGCTCTTCGAGTCTCGAACCCCAGAGAATTGCATTAAATGTAGTAGCAGTGAGTGTTGCTAAACTCTTAGTAGATGGATACCTCAGTGTTGAAGACCTGGGTAGGAAATTAAGAAAACTAAGTGAGGCTACTGCTATCACGTAAGCTCATGTATGAGGTAGAGGTCAAGTACAGGCTTAGCCCTGAAGAGTATAGAGAACTTGTCAATAAGCTGACTAGCATGGGTGCTAAACTGCTTGAGGAGTTACAGGAGCAGGACATATACTTCTCGCATCCCTGCAGAGACTTCGCAGAGACTGATGAAGCACTCAGATTAAGGGTAATTGCGAAAGGTCCTGCCATTAACGCAGTACTTACCTACAAGGGTCCTCGAATTGGCAGTGAGGGTAAGACGAGGGAGGAACTTAATGTTGAGGTATCTAATCCGGAGACTCTTGTTAACATACTTGAGAAGCTTGGATTTAGGAAGGTTGCTGAAATTAGAAAACGTAGGACAGTTTATACTTATGAGAACTACACAATTGCCCTGGACCATGTTGAGAGGCTGGGATATTTTGTTGAAATTGAGACAGTGACAAATAGTAAAGAGCTCATTGATCGTTGTGTGAACGATATTTTGAACTTTGCTGAGAATAACCTTGGACTAACTCGAGAGAAGATTGAGACTAAAACATACCTCGAGCTTATGCTCTCTGAGTCAGCCTAAACGCCTTATTAAGCTTCTTATCTACGTTTACGTTGAGATATGTCTACTCAGCAGGCTCAGAAGGACATAAAGTTTAGTGAGATTGTTAAAATTCTGGAAGCCATTGAAGCAACTACGCAACGTACTACAATGGCTAAGCTTCTCGCAATGTTATTTAAGAAATGTCCTCCTGATGTTATCGACAAGGTAGTATACTTCATACTTGGGGATCTTAGGCCCAGCTGGGAGGGTATCGAGCTTGGTGTTGGCGAGAAATTAACAATGCGTGCACTATCATATGCTACAGGTGTACCATTGAAGCAGATTGAAGAACTTTATAAAAAATCAGGAGACCTTGGTGAAGTTGCTAAGAAGGTTCTACAGCTAAAGCAGCAGAAGGGTGCGCAACAGTCTACCATCCTGTCATTCCTAGGTGCTGCAGCTAGTGGTGGACCTCAACGCGAATTAACGATGTCACGTGTTTACGATACTCTCCTACAGATAGCAAGAGCAACGGGAGAAGGTGCACAAGACACGAAGGTTAAGCTGCTTGCATCACTGTTCTCTGATGCAAAGCCTGAAGAAGCTAAATACATTGCAAGATTCGTTGTTGGTCGACTCAGGCTCGGTGTCGCCGACATGACTATACTGGACGCACTTTCGACAGTGTTCAAAGTTAAGCGTGAGGTTCTTGAACGTGCATATCACATATATCCTGACCTTGGGTACATTGCTAAGCTTCTTGCAACAAAGGGTGTCCAAGCAATTCAGGAGATCAAGATTACACCTGGAATACCTGTACAGCCCATGCTTGCTGAACGACTGAGCTCGGCAAGTGAGATACTGTCAAAGCTTGGAGGTATCGCATTATGTGAGTACAAGTATGATGGTGAGAGAGCACAGATACACAGAACACGAGATGGCAAGATCAAGATATTCAGTAGAAGACTTGAGGACATAACACACGCATATCCTGACGTTGTGAAGTACATTGAGGAAGCTGTCAAGGCTAAGGAGTTCATAATTGAGGGAGAGATCGTAGCCTACGATCCTGAAACTGGCGAGTTTAAGCCATTTCAGGAGCTCATGCACAGGAGAAGAAAACACAACATTGCTGAAGCAATGAAGGAGTACCCTGTCAAGGTGTTCCTGTTCGAGGCAATATATGTCGATGGTCAAGACTTGACAATGCTACCACTCATCGATAGGAGAAGGAAGCTCATAGAAATTGTAGAGCCTACAGAACATGTTGAGATTGCTACATGGAGAATACTTGACGATGTTGAGGAGCTTGAGAAGTTCTTCCATGAGGCAATCTCGAACGAGTGTGAAGGCCTTGTGTGTAAGTCCATTAAGCCTGACTCTGTCTATGAGATGGGTGCAAGAGGCTGGCTATGGATTAAGTACAAGCGTGACTACAAGAGCGAGCTCACTGATACACTTGACCTGGTTGTTGTTGGAGCATTCTATGGTAGAGGAAAGAGAGCTGGAACATATGGTGCACTACTGATGGCCGCATATGATCCTGAAACAGACATGTTCTACACAGTGTGTAAGGTAGGCAGCGGATTCACAGACGAGGACCTTGTTAAGTTGCCACAACTCCTAGAGCCATACAAGATACCGCATAAGCACCCACGCGTTGTGAGCAAAATGGAGGCAGATGTCTGGTTTGTGCCAGCGCTTGTCCTTGAGATAGTAGGTGCAGAGATAACACTGAGTCCACTACATACTTGTGCAATGAACATGGTTAAGCCAGGGTTTGGACTTGCAATAAGGTTCCCAAGATTCACGGGCAGGTACAGATTTGATAAGAAACCTGAGCAGGCAACAACTGTTAAAGAAATATATGAAATGTATCTACGTCAGAGAAAGATAAAGATTGTAGAGACACAACAAGCATAGTATCGTTAAGCTATCAGGAACCCTCTCTAACCTTTATACATATCTGTTGGAGAGCCTTAACTATCCTACTCAGTCGTGCACTATCACAATTCCATAATCTTATACATTCTATAGTTCCGTTCTCTTTTGTAACAACTTCGTAATCAAATGCATACTCTTCGTCTATCTCTCCGTTTCTTATGCGCTCAAGGTCTTCGCTCTTGAACTTATTTAAGAACTTTGATACTAGGTATCTACGAAATCTCCAATCGTCTTTCTTTAAAGGAAACTTCAAGTATATCTCTATGCGATCTTCAAGTTCTTTTACGTCTAAACACTGTTTACTAAGCTCTTCTTCGTGTTTAGTTTCTTCATATACTTGTGCAGCGGTTGTTATTGAAGACGTTCTGATTATTGTGTCTATTGCTTTTATTAACTCTTCGTAGAATTTTATTAATCTTCTAAGCTTTTCTACACGTTTTTGCAATTTTTGTCTAAGTTCTGTAAGCATCTTTACCTGTTCCTCTGTTAACCTCATGTGCTCGCACTAAATAATCTTGAATAGTGTAAATTCTTACCGTTGTCTGTGAAGTGGAGACTTGTTGTTGCAGCTGTTGGTCATCTGAACATTGACATATACGTCAAGGTCGAGAGGATGCCTGAACCTGATGCACGTGAGATAGCGGAAGAAATGTATCTCACTGTTGGGGGAGCTGCAACAAACTATTCCATAGCTGTGACGAAGCTTGGTGTGAAGTCAATATTGTTCGCTACATGTGGTAGAGATCTTTTTGGAGAATATGCTCTCTCTACACTGAGTAGGCTCGGAGTAGATACTCGTTATGTTAGGCAAGTAGATGCATCTACGGGAGTCGTCCTATGTATTTTAGATAGCAGAGGTGTTAAGTATATGATAGCGAACGAGGGAGCAAACAAGTATCTTGAGACACCTAGCACTGACACATTAGTAAGGGAGAACGTCAGTCATGTACATATTGTATTATCTAGTTTTGAAAAACTTACAGAGATCTTAAGTAAGCTTAAGGACTGTGATGTCAGTATATCTATTGGTCTCCGTACACAAATAGCTAGGGAAGGTCTTCATAAGTTATGTAAACTTCTTGATATGAGATCTGTGAATTTCCTATTTCTGAATATTTCAGAACTATATGAACTCGTGGGAAGTAAAGACCTGGAATACTGTGTTGAAGAACTTGTGAGAAATGTTAATGCAGAAGAGATAATCATAACATTGGGAGATAGAGGAAGTATCATTGTCTCTAAGAGATTCAGAATAAATGTTCCAGCGTACAGGATAGATAATGTTGTCGATACGACAGGTGCAGGAGATGTGTATGCAGCTATATACACCGTGTTACGTCTATTCGGCATTGAGCCTGCTGTTGCAGCAAGAGTGGCATCAGCCTATAGTGGTCTTAAGTGTACCATGAGGGGAGCATCGTCTATTCCATCTCCTGCTGATGTGCTAAACTTCCTGAAGAGTAGGGATGATGTTGAGGCTTACAATGCATTACATAAGGTCTTGAATGAATGCTTAAATATCTCAACATAGTGTGTTTAAACAAGCGTGTAATAATATGTCCCGTGGACTCAAGGATTGCGAAGGTCCAAAATGTCCAGAGTTCAGATGTCTCAAGAAGTGTCTCAGAATTGTCAGAAGAGGGGACAAGGTGCAAGTAATCTGTGCATTAACGAACGATCCTTGTATAGGCCCGAAATGCCAATTTGCATCATGTGCAGCACATGCATTGACGCCTGAAGGAAAGTGTCTGAAAGGTGTCGAGAAGGAGATACCCAGCGAGTTCGACATCGTGAAAGAGGCCAAGAAGTTGGAGAAGGAAGTTGAGAAAGTTCGTTCTAAGTTAAAGAAGATAGGCTTGGAGGATTACCTATAGGAGAGGAACCTCCGTGAAGAACCTTGACAGAAGCCGTAATTCTAGCTGCAGGTGTTGGAAAAAGATTGGCACCTCTCACCTTCTTTACGCCTAAGCCGCTGGTACCAACATGCTTTAATACAAATAACCTTCTTAGAATTGTACATAAGTTAGCAACGACTAAATTATTTAAAAGAATACATATTGTGCTGGGATACGTATCGACACCATTTGCACAGTATCTTTACACGTGTTTAAGTAGTAAATTTAAGGATATTGTTAATATTGTAGTGTCAAGTAAATTGAAAGGCACAGCTGGACAGCTATGTGATGTAATTACAAGACTTTCAGATAGTTTCTTAGTTATGAATGGAGACGTTGCTCTAGATGAAAAATTCTTAAATCAGGTTCTTCAGACGGTAGAACATTTTAATAGCTGTAGAGAAGTCCCATATAATGTTGTAATATTTACCTGTAAGAAAGTACTGAAATATGGAGTTATAGAGCATGAAAACGGTATATTCAAGAGATGGTTGGAGAAGCCTAGTGTAGATGTTGTTGTTGGAGTATATTTCTTTTCTCGAAATGTGATACCTATACTTAGGGATCTCTGTAGAAAATTATGCACATTTGATATGAATATGTTAATAAATCTGCTCGTTGATAAAGGACGAAGGATTTTTGTTAAGTCAGTTGAAGGTGAGTTTCTTGACATTGGAACACTTGATGACTATGTGAAGTATGTCAGTATGTTAAGTGAAGTCGATATAAAGATGAAATTATTTGTGTAACCTAAGATGTCATCCCGCTCGGGTGCTGTGTGTCCAGCACTGAAACGTCAGGGAGATACGTACATATGTGAGTATACTGGTAGACCTGTTAATCCATATGCCTGGAGCTGTCTCTTAGACTATTACACCTGTCCAATATACATAAGGCATAGAGCTGCAGCAAAGGCTGCAGAGAAACCGGAACAGAAGCCAGCAGAGGCAACCGTAACCACGGAGACGCCTGCCGAGACTCGTCCAGTTGAGATCGCGAAAGAGTATGAGGAACTCATTGTTGATGATTTGCGAAGACTCATATCTGAGTATGAGAATCGTGTACAGGACCTTAATGATAAATGGAATACCTACGAGAGAAGTGTAAATGATGCAAGGACATCGTTTTCAAAGGATAGGATAATAATAGAACATCATCTTGAGCTTCTAAAACGAGCAATCATAATGTATGAAAGTGACCTCAAGGAGCTTGACTATAGGAGAACCGTAGGTCTTTTGGACGATGAACAATATGTTAAACTTAGAGAAGAAATAGAGAATAGACTAGAAAAACTGAAGAGAGAGTACGAAGAATTAAGCAGGAGATATAACGAGGTTATAAATGGAATTTCTACACATGTCAAGAGACTGATAACAGTCACACCTTCACTAGAAATAAGCAAGATGCGTCTTGTACTTGCTAGGTTAGACGAGCTTCTGAGAGAAGGAAAGATAACACAGGAAATATATGAGAAACTTAAGCGTGAGATAGAGAACCTCGTTGGAGGTGAGTAAGAAAATATGAGTAGGCTGGAGTCGTATATCGAATCGATACTGGAGTACGTAAATAAGAAGTACGAAGAGTACAAGAGACTTTTAGATAGAGTAAACTCTCTATGGGAAGAATATAGAAACGCTGTCCTAGAACTCAAAAGAAAATGGGATGTTGATAATGCATTGATATACGCAAAAATTGAGGAACTAAAAAATGAGCTTGAACTTACTAAGCATCTAATAGAGGAGCTTAGAATTAAGCGTGAACTCGACATGATAGATGAAGAAACATTTAACGTAGGCCTGTCATCTCTAAATGAGATCCTTTCAAGAGTTAGCACTCTATACGACGAACTCAAGAGTAGATATGAAGAATTAGAGAACTCGATAAAAGAGCATTGGATAAGATCACTTGACACTGTTGGTCTCAGCTTAGAAAAAGTTGAAGCATTGTTACGTGAACTACAAGAAGCCAAGGCACGTGGTGAAATTGATGAAAATACTTATGAAAGACTTGTACGTGATCTTGAAATTGTTAAGAGAGTTATTCAGGCACTTGAAATAATAAGGTCTAGATAATTGCAAATTGTGTAATTGAGTACTCGTTAGGTGTGTGAAAGTATATCAACCCTTCTATAGAATTCTGCCTTTCTGCCTGTGTTCCAGTATCTTACGGGTCTGTAATATCCTACTATTCTGCTCCATTGTTCAATGTTTTTGCTTCCGCACTTGGGGCACTCCCATATTAGTGCTGTTGTTCTGTACCCGCAGTCTAGGCAGATTGACTGTGTTGGTGTGTAGCTGTAGTATACGACATTCGAATACTCTGCAATGCTGAGCATGAGTTTCTTCACGTTTTCAGGTTCTACAGGTCTATGTACAAATATGTGCTTCATCACGCCTCCAGTAAATAGTGGCTGTGTCTCAGACTCAATCAAGATCTGCGTCTCAAGCCTATACGTCGTGTATGGAGGCGTGTTCTGACTTGTGTAGAATACTTCCTCAATATCACTATACGGATCCTTGCCTTTTGGTATGTACTCACGGTATTCTGGGTACATCTCCCAGTCTAGCTTTGCGAACCTGTAGCTGCTCGACTCTGCAGGTGCCTGCTCTAGGTTGTAGAGTACATGATCTTCCTGTTCAAACTCTTCAAGTATCTTGTTCATGTATTCGAAAGTCCTTCTATAGACACTGATTATGTCCTTAGCATACTCTCTACCGTCCATTGACACCTCCCTGTACCATAGCCTTGGCTCATTGAGAACAATGGATACGTATTCTGCCATTCCTGTTACTGCGATTGTGTTGTAGTAGTACTTGAATGGGTCATGTTCATCGATGTAAATCCTAGTCAACGGATAGTAGCCTAATCTGTGTAGCTTGTAGTATCTTGCACGTAGTATCTTCAGTACTTCTCGTGCAACAGCCATTTGCTCAAAGAGAAGCTCATCAATGTACTTCTCGACATCTCCCTTCCTGTGGGCCTCCATTGCCACTCTTGGCAGATTCAGTGTCACATAGCCTATGCTCCCTGTTGATGGGGGTAGCACCCATACGCCTTTTGTCAAATGTAGGTACTCCATGACTTTCTTAGTGTCAACTGTTAGTCTACAGCAGAAGCTGAATATTCCTGTCCTGTCGACATGCAGACTATTCAGGAAATAGAAGCTACCACGCTCAGCAACAGTTCTCCAAAACAGAGCATCAAGCTCAGGGTCCTCATTTAGCAGTTTTATGAAGCGCTCAGTGAGTATTATTGTGCATATTGGGAATGTGAAAGGCTTGCCATAGGCATCTCCCTCAAGTAGAACCTCACAGAATGCCTTGAAGACGAGTTTCGCCTCTTCTAGGTAGTCGCCAAGTCTGCCAACTATCCTGCCTCCAACATATGCAGGCATGTTATAGTACTCGTCTACTCCAAGACCAAATGTCACATTGCTGAAAGGTGTCTGATATCCTACCCTTGTGGTATAGTTCAGGTTGTATACGAATCTCTGTATGCACTGCTTTACTTTTTTGTAGTCTAAGTTGTCATGTTTTACAAATGGTGCAAGGTATAGATCTATTGCGTTTAGTCCTATTGCACCTGTCCTTTCTTGACTCATCATCATTATGAAATTGGCTAACTGATCGACAGCACTGTCAAGATGTTTTGGAGGTCTCGAAACTATGCTAGGTGTAATAAGTCCTTTCTGCAAAATCCTTGCAGTATCAACACCACAGCAATAAGGCAGGAACCAACCTCCATCAAATAGCTTGTTAATGTGGAACCAGCCCTCCTTGTGCATCTTGATTGCCTTCGGTGGCAGGAACTTCAGGACATCATCAAGTATGTAGTGCTTAGCCACGTACCAGAACATGGTTATCGCTGACTCGTTCACGTTAGCATTCTCACGTACCATCCAGCTTGTCCTGTTTATGTACTCAAGCTCTAAGTCAATTAGCTTGCTCATGAGCCTCACCTTATCTGCGTCTAAAAGATAGAAAAAGCCGAGACTTATTCTCAGCAGGTGCTATTTATCTCTGTTCCCTATAGGTTACGCACAGCCTTTATAAATCGCGTACACATCTACCCCCATCCTGACGGATATTCAGGATACTGTAAACGACAGAGTTAATATACCTAACGCACAAAACTAGTATTAATCAGGTGATGAATACCCCGACCCCTGACCTTAACGTTGAGATAAGGGATGAAGAGTGGTATTACAGCTGACTCAGCACTCGGCTTTCTCGTCACCTTTATTCGGCTAACTTCGGGTTCATCACCTGGCTACCTCATTACTCACCAAATTTTTCTAACTTCCCCATGTAGTTACATAGCAGGTTCATAATGTCCATTCCTGTTATTGTGCCAAGAAGACCCTTAGCACAGTGTCTTTCTCCGAACTTCATACACTCATCCATTGGAACATCAGGTCCCCAGAGCAGGAGAGGAACAGGATCACCAGTGTGGTCACGTACCTTGACTGGTGTTGCATGATCACAGGTTATCATTATGTAGACATCATCTCCAATCTTATCGAAAACCTTTGAGAGAGCTCTATCAACACGCTCAATAATATTTATTTTGCCTTGAGGATCACCATCATGTCCAAATGCATCAGTTGGTTTAACGTGTAGAAAAACAAAGTCGTAGCTTGATAATAATTCTACAGCTTTCGAAAATGCTGCATCGAAATCGTCATCCTTTGATCCTCTGTAGTTAGGAACATCAAATACATCAAATTTCAGTATTCTTCCAATACCTTTAATTAATGCTATTCCAGCAACCATTGCTGCCTTAATCTTATACTTCTGTCCAATAGGCTCTACGTCAGGAAGTACACCAGCTCCTCTCAGCAATATAACGTTAGCTGGAGGTTTCCCTTCTTTAACTCTCCTCTCATTGAATTTAGCTTTCTTCAAAAGGTCAGATGCAATTTCTACAAACTTATTAAGAATTTCTGCAGTCTTCTCAGCCTCAGGTTTCTTCACTAGTGGCTCTATCTTCTTTAGTGGAAGCCCTGTCTTGTGAGGATCATTACTCGAAACCTGGTGAGAAATACCTTCACCACGTAGAAGCAGTGCTCCTCTATGTTCAGTTCCATGCTTGTATATTATCTCGATACCGTACTCTCTACTCAACTTCTCGCATACCTGTCTCATTATCTCCTCAATTTCCCGAATTTCCTCCTCTGAGAAATAGCGTCCTGCTCTTCTATCAACAACAATTCCGCGATCATCGATTGTTCCTAAGTTTGTTCTTAATGCAACATCTCCTGGCTTAACATCGAGTCCTAGACCGGCAGCCTCGAAGGGCCCTCTTCCTTTGTAGTATACGTATGGATCATATCCAAATATTGCTAAATGTGCTGTATCTGAGCCAGGTCTGATTCCAGGTCGTATTGGATACATTATTGCACATGCCCCCTCACATGCAAGTCTATCAATCATGGGTTTTCTTGCTGCTTCCAGTGGAGTCTTGTAATAGAGCTCCGGTACTGGTCTATCCGCTCCACCATCCAGTATTATCAGGAAGGCTCGAGCCACAGTTGTTTAAATGGGCTGCGAGGACTATTAAGAAGTACCTATAGTTTCATCAATCCACTTTAGGTAGGGACCATATCCGTAGATTATTGGCAGTGCTATTATCTCAGGGACCTGATATGAGTGCAAACTCTTTACACATTCTATAACCTCGTTTAACTTGTCAAGTCTTGTTTTAATAATAAGCAACGCCTCTTTTGCTTCATCTACCTTTCCTTCCCAATAGAAGATGCTGTGTATGTTATCTACAATGTTCGCACAAGCCACTAGCCTTCTCTGAACAAGTTCCTTAGCAATTTTCTCGGCCTCCTCCTTGGAGGATGATGTTACAAAAACTACAACATACGTTCCTAATGTCTTAGCTCCAGCAGCGGACATACTTTCTAACTCATGGAGTACAGGGTTAATGTACTTTATCGTCCAAATCTTCTATATCTTCTTGAGTACTCAACAAGTGCCATATCAATATCTTGATAAGATATTGCAGCAATGTCCTTGTTTATGAATACGAACTCTGTATAAGATAGATTTAGTGGAATAAAGTTAGGAAACTCATATTCACCAAACACTATTAACAGATCAGGATCACTACTCACTGGAAGAACCTTCTTTAGCTTTCCTATAAACTCATATATACTATCTAGCGTTAAATTAGTGAAGTTAGTGTCAAGTTCCAACAAAACCTTGAGTAAAACCAACTTGAGTTCTGTTACGTAGTCATAATTTATGAGTATGTTAAGCCTCTTCGTCCTATCATGTTCAGGTACTACCTTGATTGTTGTTATTCCAGAAAGGTCTTCGTAGACTACTATACGGAAATCGACGTCTTTTCTATACAAATTTTTAAACACAAGGTCCTCTACATAAGTTGGATCAACATTTAGAACATTTAAGACACCTTTAGGACAGAAGTCCACCGTAACCTCAGAGATGCCCTTTGCAAACAGGTAGCTCGATAATGCGTACACTTTCATTAGAAAATCGGTTATGATAGCTGCTTTCTCAGCTGTAGATAATCTTCGAAGTTTGCAATAGTTTATCAGCGTTCTGAAAAAGCGTGGGAAAGTCATGGCTACATGATGTGGAAGTTGTAAATCCCTCCTCTTCACATCGTCCGGGCTTGTAATATCTCCCTGAATAAGCTTAGAAAGTGGCACTAGGTGTACACTACGGTAGGTCTATTATCTTTGTTGACACAATCTGATCTTTCAGGATATGCTCTAGGTAGAGCTTAGCTTTCGTATATACATCATTTACAAGTATCAAGACAGATATGACATATGTTAATCTTCCGGTTTTCTTCGATAATATTTCTCGACGCATCTTATCAAGCTCCTGACGAAGCACAGATGCGTATAGAACGTCGCGGGTGATCATGACATGAGGCATTACCTGTATACAAGCATCTACATGTCGATCGATCATTAATACAACATCTCCTTTTCTAACAAACTCAAGTCTATCAATTCTCGCATTTAGAGGGTCTAATATAAGTTGTAATAGGTACGGCTTTTGCTCCTTTATGTACTTAAGCACTATTTCAAAAACGTCTCCAAGACATTCTGATGGTATTGCATTAATGTACACTCTCTGCTTATTGTATAGGTATTGGTTAAATATATTCTTTAGCATGTAACATCTACACCTCTGACTATTTCTGTAAAGAAATCTTACAAGCTCTACAGTGTATATAAGTTCGTCTCTTCTTACATTTCCATTAGATTTCTTTTCTAGAACCCTCTTAACATATTCGGTAAATGCATTTGTGTCTGTTGTTAGTATAGATTCTATAATCTCCTTTAATACACAGTTTTTCAATGCTTGCTGAAATAGTATATCAGCTGCTTTGTCTATTTTGTTTTCTATTAAATATTTGCCTATTTGAATAGCCTCATCTGTTAATCTATTGCCAATTTGTAACTGAAGCGCTGATAATGTGGGATATACGACTCTCACATTAGACTTGCTTAATCCTGTTGTTGCAAAATAGTCTTCAAGCAGTTTTCTAGCGTCAGTTGTATTTGATGATGCTGCAAATTTTAGAAAGCTCAGTATGCGCTCAAGTGGATATCTAATATACCAGGTCCTTATTATGCAGTCCCTCTGCTCCTCAACACAGAGGTGCTGTTCTCTTCCATTTAGTGCATGTTGAAGAATTTGCCTGATGTAGTTGACTGCAGACTCAACGTCCTGAAATATCTTGAGATCGTAGTTCTCGTCCAGATGCTCTACTACGATCTCCTGCGTTTCTCGCAATATCTTAATGCTAATTTCCACGTTCATGGACTGCTGTCAACACATTTTAAGGCTACGTGTGAAATATTGAGTAGATAATACTTATGTAAACTTTGTCTACTCCTCCATAGTTTCCTGAACGTAGCCACAGTTCTTGCAGTAATATACGACTCTTACTATTACCCTGTCATTTTCCAACATGACTTCTCTACGTTCAATATTCATTAGATGTTGACAGCGTGGACATGTCACTTTCGATACTCTTACATTGCAATACTCTCTCAGTATTCTCTCAATCGCATAATAAGATAATCCGTACTTTTTAGCTATTCTATATTTTGGAACTCCTCTAGAATACTCGGTACATATGGTATCTAGAAGTTCCTTATTCTCTTTTAAGAGCTTTGTAACAATGTTACTTATCTTTCCTTCCTGCTGAAGTCTTTTCATTGCGTCTCTAGTTCTTCTTCGAATAAACTCTCTTTCAATTTCTGAGAATGTTGCTAACAATATCCTTAGCATGTTCCTGTATTCAAGTGGTACTTTGAATATGTGAATGTCCTTGACTGGTACAAGTGCAAGGCCAAGCTTGTTTTCTATATAATCCCAAGCAAGTATAAATTCCCTCAATGATCTTGCAATTCTCGTAATGTCATATACAAGCAGTATGCTAGGTCTAGGATTAATATTATCGAGGTCTTTCACAAGCTGACGAAAGCCAGGTCTCTCCTGTATGGGAGTTGCTCCGGATATACCATGGTCACTGTACCATCTCAATATCGTTATATTGTTCTTCGTCGCCCACTCCGAGATTGTCCTTACCTGTGTGTCAAGATCCTGTTCTTCAGTCGAAACTCTGACATAGGCTATTGCATACACATAGTCCGGTACCTGCGCAGCTACACAAAACCTAGTAAGGGTTCTATGGGATAATACACAACGTATGATGAGACCTCCTCTCCCTGATAAACAGTGATGATAGGGTAAGGTGCTGAAATTAAAAGTGCTCTACAAGTTAATAACATATTGTGAAACTCACACTATTCATCGTTATAACAATTTTAGGTATATTAGGTACTGTGTTTAACGTATTGAGCATCGTTAACATCATAACCAAGAGTACTGCATCGTTATATAGTAATTACCTTGCGAACGCAGTGTTAGTATCATGCGCACTATATTCAGTATTGCAGATCATTAGTTCGAGAAGAAGAGGAATTAAAATTTTGAGAACTTACAAGGTAAAATACTATGTGTATAGTTCGATTATAGCAACTGTTCTATTTATCGCAACAAGTGCAGTAATGTTAAGCATATAAAGTTAGATAGAACTTGAAGAAGAGGCTTCACTTGCTCACCTTTCGAGGGGGAGCCCCCTCGAAAGATGTATAGCAGAGTTCTTTGACCATGGTATTTTCAGAAATGCTGTGGTCAAGCTAGCTCACTTAAAGGCTCGGAGAGTTTTCTATCTTTCACATGTTCCATGTGCTAGTTACGTGTACGGTACAGATTGTGTATGCATGTGAGGTACCTGCGGTACTTTTGAAAAAGGCTCAAGTGTGCTCATGGTCACGCTAAGATGGTGGATGTAGAGACTGTTGCCGCCCAGTTACATAATGAAGTGTTCCAGGAAATGTCACGTGGTAGATGTTCGAACATTAGGAAGGACGAGGTTGTGCGTTGTGTTGAAAATGTGCTGAGGGAGCTTGGTTTCACTATCCTTGACCTATGTTTAGCATCTCTCGATGGTGAACCAGTGCAGGATGTCGAGTTTGCACGTTACATAAGGGTTGAGGCTCGCCATCCCCAGACAGGCTCGTCGATACACATATTCACATTTGCAATATTCAAACACGGCGAGCTATACAATGTTATATACCTGCAGTCTGCTATAAAGCCCATATAGCTAATCAGCACCGGTTGTCTTCTTCATCTATCAGAAACGGGACGCTATCATCACTACTACACTTAACTTCAAAGTCCTCTAATAACGCTTCCTTCAACATAGATAAACTACTTAGAAGATCCTCAACATTATGAAGCATTAAGGATAGTTTCATTAATTTAGAATTCGACGAGAAACCTGTAGAGATCTCGTCTCGAATTTGCTTAATAAGCACAGTCTTAAGTTCATTAAGATAATCTGCGTAGTGATCTACAAGTTCAAGCATTTTCTTAATATCTTCACATGAGATGACAAACCTAGGTCTTACAGGAATTTCTATAGAGTCAACTTTGATGTACTTAATGTTATCCTCTCCAATAACCTCGGGAACGAAAGTACCCTCCTCAAAAATATACGGATTACTTCTCACTAAGTAAGTCTTATCAATCCATCTAAGTATGTTCTCCATATTTATCTCAAAGTCTTCACATCTGGAGATTGGAGTTGTAAGAATTACATACATTGTCCATCTACACCTGGAATTATGTAAAATCTCAAGACACTTATTAACTACCTCACTATCGTATTCACGTCTACTAAATGATAAGTCCCTGTGACTAAAATGTTCTACTCCAACATCTATGACAAGCTTTTCCTCAAGCTCAGGACATAATCTCCTACATACATCTAATATTTTCTCGACATATTCGGGCCTTGTCTGAAACTTAAGACTTGCAATATCGTTAATAATGTCGTATCTGAGAAGCTCCTCTATGAACCTTCTAAAATTCCAGGGAGTTGTACAATCATCGACTAAGGTTATAACTATTCTAGACACTGAATTCACATTTGAAAATTGTTTAACTGCACGAACTACATCTGTCACAACTCTCTTAGTGTCAAACTGCACTAATCTGGGTGCAATTTTTCTTCTAAATGTCTCTTCACCATATTCAATTTTGTAGTATGCTATTTGTTTTCCTATGCTACAGTATATGCAGGGATTCCTATAGTACTTTGGGCATGAAGCCACTGCACCGAGTACTGGTATTATTAATGTTCCGTCTTCAGCTACGTAGTCTTCGATATTAAGGCCTAATCTTTCTACTGACCAGTCTATGGTAGGTAGTTCTGAGGAGCCTATAACATCGTCGAGTTTTGTCATAATAATCTCGTTGTTATGTTCTACGCATATGCTGCGAATATCCTTTATGAGATTTATATTAAACTCGCTATATTTGTCGTATATCTTTAATAAGTTTAGTAGTGCTCTAACTGCCTGACCATGTACACCTCTTAGAATTATTGAGCCTTTGAAATATCTAGCATATACATGTGGAAAACATGTTGGACCCCATCCTCCAATTAGTATTGGTATGTCGCTTCTGAACTCCCTGATTTTATCATAGATGAATTTATCGTTTTGAATGTACATTTTGTAAGAGGACATGGCTACAATGTCAACATTTTTAACATGCTCTCTCAATAATTCTAGCAGCTTCTCAAGATCTACTCTCTGTTCTTCTTCGTTATAGAATTTATTTACGTCAAATATTGCTACTTTGTGACCTTCGCTCTCCATAAACTGTGCAATATATAGTAGATTTAGGTACAGGTCGGCTTCTCCATGAAAGGATGGTAGTAATAATATTCTAAGCGTCATTGAAGTGCTCTTAGTATTTTACTAATCGCGTCTTTTGGAACTTTCACTAATTTACCTCGAATGTCCCAGTAAGTTAATGATAGACCAAGCGTTCTCAATTTTATTGGCCTATGACGTATGTCGAGTAGAGGTACAAGTCTTATTAGGTAATATTGTTCTTCGTAGGATTTTATTTGATATATTTTGTGAAGCTCCTGCAGCATCTCACCTTTTGATACAAAACCTGCAAGCTGAGCCTCTTCATCTGTTATGGCGTTAAGAGGCTTCTTCACAACATCTATCACCTTTGCAACACCAAGTACGCCATCTGTGACCCGTGCTATTAATAACATGTAGTCTCCTGGCTTTACCTTATCGACATTCTCGGTCCCTTCCCACCTTATCTCTATTTGCTTTACTCCGTCAAGTATCATATCGACAAACTTCCTCTTTGTCAACAGTAGCCAGACTTGTGGTAATGTGTCAGTACTCCGTCGTGACATCATCTTTCAGCATCTGCGCACCTTCATCATTCACAGGTAGGTATTTAACATATAAACTTGCTTGAGCTTGTCTAGCACATGAGTACACTATTGGAGACCCTCAGACAGCTCGTCATGCTTCCGGGTGTTAGTGGCTTTGAGGATCCTGTAAGAAATTTCTTAGTTAAGAGACTTAAAGAGCTTGGACTTGAGCCACGTGTAGACTCTCTTGGTAATGTAATCGTGGAGATTGGAGAAGGCAGGTACACAATGCTGTTCTGTGCACACATGGATGAGGTGGGGCTTATCGTCACCTACATAGAGCCTGATGGAAAGCTCAAATTCAGGAAAGTAGGAGGCGTAGATGACAGAGTTCTTCAGCAACAGATTGTGCAATTGTACACACCCGATGGTAAGTCTATAACTGGCATAATTGCTGTCCCACCACCCCACATACAGCTCAAGAGGGATCAACAGATCGTGCCATGGCATGACTTGTACATCGATCTTGGACTTGAGTCGAGACAAGACGTTGAGTCACTAGGTATTAAACCACCTTGTCCGGCCGTGCTGATGAAGCACTTCACAGTCATTGGAAGAGGAGATCATGTAGCAGCAAGGTCGATCGATGACAGGGCAGGATGTGCAGTACTTCTTGAGCTTGCTAAATTCCTCAGTAGTCAACATGAGCTACATCGAAAGTATAGATATGTCCTAGCTTGGACAGCTCAGGAAGAGATTGGTCTTCGAGGAGCTAAGGCTCTCACTGTGAATGTACACCCTGACATAGTCTATGTGTTAGACACTGTGACATGCTGCAATCCTGTAATTACTGGAGACATGAGACTCGGTGCTGGTCCAGTACTTAGGATTCTCGATAACGAGTTCATGGCACCAGTACATGTAGTACGCAGGATCTGGGAACTTGCACGTGAACAGGACATAGCTTGTCAGATATGTACAGCAGGTGGCACCACCGACGCTCTCGAGCTTCAGGAAATGAATGTGCCAACAGTCCCAATAGGTATACCTGTGAAGTACAGTCACAGCTCCGTAGAGATGTGCCATGTTAAGGATCTAGAAGAGTGGCTCAAGCTCATGTATATGGTCGCGCAGACCCAGATTGCCTAATTAGGTCTTGAGCAACTCAGAACTACGTGCCACGTAATGGATACGTGTCAGTAACATTGAGACGAGACACGTGGGAGAAATTACAGAGATTGAAACTTTTTCTTAACGCAACAACATATGATGAGCTGTTAGATAAGCTGTATAGAGCTCTAGTTGCGGACTCTCTGTCTAAGAAGGAGCTAGAGAATAAGCTTGAGGAGATTTATCAACAATTTCAATCACTTTTAAAAGATTTAGAGAAGATATATGAGATAGAGAAGGTTATAGATTCTATAAATTCGGAGTTAGAGAACTTGAAAGCTCAGCTAAGTAGACTAATGGCGAGGGTAGAACTTCTAGAGAAGCGAAGTTCGTTGAGACGTTAATCCTGTTTGAAGTTTCTGCACAGTCGACTAAGCTTTAATGTTAGACAGAGATGTAATCTCTAGGCGATTAAGTTGGCTTGGCTTCCTTCGAAAGTGCTGTACATCGATTTGACAAATAAGAGATGGTGGGTTGAGGATAGGAAGGACCTCTTCGAGAAATGGCTGGGAGGCATAGGAGTTGCAATACAGCTGTATAAGGAGGAGACGAGACCTGACATCGATCCTCTAGGTCCTGATAACGTCATCGTGTTTGCTGTAGGTCCTCTCACAGGAATTTTCCCCATGGCCTCGAAGACCGTTGCCGTATTCAAGTCACCTCTCAATGGCTACGTGGCTGAGAGTCATGCAGGTGGAAGATCGGCGGTAGCCATAAGGTTTGCAGGTTATGGAGCAATAGTTATAAAAGGTGCAAGTGACAGGCCTGTCTACCTGATAATAGACGACAAGAAGGTGCGCTTCTGCGATGCCTCGGCCCTATGGGGCATGAAATCGACGGAGACAATTGGAAGAGTACTACGTGAGGTAACTCCTGGCTCTGGGTACAGGACGATCCTGAGAATAGGCCTGGCAGGAGAGAAACTTGTAAGATATGCGAACGTCAATGTCGACACCTACAGACACTTCGGAAGAATGGGACTCGGCGCAGTGTTTGGCTCTAAGAAGCTTAAGGCACTTGTCATAATTGGCAAACGAGCATTCCAGCTCGACAAGAAGCTCCTTGGCGAATATATGAAGGTCTACAAGGAAATTTACGAACTTGCGATAAAGTCTCCAGCTCTGAGGAAGTACCATGACCTAGGTACACCACAGAACGTCCTCGTGCTCAACAGGCTGGGCGGACTGCCGACCAAGAACTTCCAGTCCGGACGTTTCGAGGGAGCTGAAGGCATAAGTGGCGAGTACTTAGCTGAACGCCTACTTGGCAGACGACTAGCCTGTAGTGGATGTCCTGTAGCATGTATACACCTAGCTGCTCTGAGAGAACCTACAGGAGAGCCTTACTTTTACAAGACGACATTCATATCGTACGATTATGAGCTTGTCTATGCACTTGGCAGTAACCTATGTATCGACAATGCAGAAGGCATGTTAAGACTGATTCGTGCAGTTGAGGAATATGGTCTAGATGCAATAAGTACTGGAGTTGTCCTAGCCTGGATAACGGAAGCCTATGAGCGAGGACTAGTGTCAAAGAGCGAGACCATAGTTGAGCCACGATGGGGGGACTGGAGAACGTACATTGAGATGGTCAAGTACATAGTATACCAGCCTACCGAACTCTACAAGACAGCTGCACTTGGCGTAGCAGCACTCGCAGACAAATATGGTGGCAAGGAGTTTGCGCTTCAGGTAAACAAAGTTGAGCCAGCAGGCTACCATACTGGACCAACGTACTGGGTTAGTCTCGTGGTTGGATTTAGACATAGTCACCTAGACTCTGCAGGATATTCATATGACGAGAAGCTTGCCAAAGAGGGCAAACGTGAAGTCTCACCACATGAGATTGCGAAATACATCGTTGAGGAAGAGTCTTGGCGTCAGGTATTGAATAGCCTTGTTGTGTGTCTATTCGGCAGAGGCGTTTACAAGGAGGATATAGTTGTTCGAGCACTTAGAGCAATTGGAATAAACACAACACCTGAAGACTTGAAGAATCTTGGCAGACAGATATGGTTAGAGAAATGGATTGTGAAACTTAGGGAAGGTTACGATCCTGAGAAGATTGAGTTGCCGAAGAGGATATTTGAGACGGAGACGCCTCTTGGAAAGATAAGTGCAGAAGTTGTACAAGCTGCAATTAGAGAAGTCAAGTATATGATATATGAGACCCTTGAGAGAGGACTTAGAAGATAATGAGTATTTGCAGAGAGGAACCTGATGAGCGGATAAAGGCAATAGAGAAGATATATCGAGAGAACAGGGAGTTAATATTAAGACTTAAAGAACTTTCAAATAAATGCATAGAGAAGCTTAAGCAGCGGTACGGTAAGAACATTAAAGTAAGGATAATGAATTTCTGTGGTACACATGAGTGGACAACTGTTTATTATGGTATTAGAAGTTTATTACCTGAAAATATTGAACTTGTAGCAGGGCCTGGGTGTCCTGTATGTATAACGCCTTCTTACTATATTGAAAAATGTATAGAATTGTGTTTGAGAGAGAATTTTACAGTATATACATATGGAGATACTTTTAAAGTACCTACTTTAAGAAAAATTGAAGGGGCAAGAAGTCTGGAAGAAGCTAAGGCTCTGGGTGGTAGTGTAGTTGTTGTATATAGTTTTCTAGAGGCTGTAACACACTTTAAAACTAACAATATTAAGAATGCAATATTTCTAGGCATAGGATTCGAGACTGTTGCTCCAGCATATGCAACAATGTTCTATAGTGGAAAGGTACCGAAGGGATTCTATTTCCTAAGCGTTGTTAGACTTACACCACCGGCAGCCGTGTACAGCATTGAGGTGTGTAAGGATAGGCTAAGCAAAGTACTGGGAGAGGAGGTTCTATTTGGAGTGATAGCCCCTGGACATGTGTCAACTATAACAGGTGGACAGGCATGGGAAATACTCTGTAGGAAGTTCTCCATTCCCGTCGTGGTGTCCGGGTTTGAGCCTGTTGACCTTATGTTATCTATATGTGAAATTCTCAGACAGCTACTTGTAGGCGAGGCTAAGGTCGTTATTGAGTATACGCGTGCAGTATCGTGGGAAGGAAATGTCTATGCTAAGAAAATAATGGATTCCGTATTCGTTAAGAGGAAGGCAGCATGGAGAGGAATAGGCTTCATAGATGACAGCGGTCTGTATCTACGCGAAAAATATGCTGAATGGGACGCATTCTGCAACCTAGTTAAGGATCTAAGTGAGAATTCCTGGAAGTACGATCTTCCAAGACTCTGTAAGTGTGGCGAAATCATGCTAGGACTAGCTTACCCAACGGACTGCCCCCTATTCTTGAAAGAATGTAGACCTGAAAGACCCGTTGGACCGTGCATGGTTTCGAGCGAGGGAACGTGCTCAATATGGGCACGTTATGGTACGACGAGCATAGTTAAGGAGCTTGCAGAAGAGCTTGGTCTCTAGCACTCTACCTTAGTGCAGAGGCAGGACAGTTAAATAGTTTCCTATTTTAAGTCTGTAAAGTTTGGAAATGCTATACTGTGCACGAGCAATTGGGTCGGAAAATGTAGAAAAAGTACGTAGAACATTTGAAGAGCTTCAACTTCACGCTGGAAGTTTCATAGTTTCTCACGTAAAAAATGGAAGAGTTATACGCATAGCATTTGTGAATGAGCATGAGCGTATAGAGGAACTATTAATACCTGAGTTTAATTTCGCAGTCTTTAAATCAGCAGAATTTTGTTTAGTAGCATCGTCCTCTCGGACACTATGTAGAGCCTGTACAGATTCGATGCTTTGTGTATCCTTTAGTGGGTTGATAAACTTTGAAACAGTATACTCACTACTTGTGGAAAAGTCTATTGAGCCACCTGATATACGTCCTGAGCTACTTCTCTTGGAACTGATTTCAACAATTTATGAAACAGATGCTGAATATTCTTTAGAAAGACTTTCAGATAAACTTATCGAGCTTAGTAAAGGTAGAAGACTGAGTCCTGACATTCTTGTGATATCAGTAACACAGCTGAGAGAATGTTGCACAAATGTGTATACGATAGTGATATCATACACCGTGAATTCGAATGTCTTTGTACGATACTCAAAAGGTATGTCTGAGATACTGTATATACCAACGGAGTACATTGACTACCCCCACGTCAGGAAGGTACTAGAAAAGTATGACAGGATAGCATTTGCTAAGAACACAGCACTGTGTCTTAGATTAGGCATGGATGAAGTATGGTTTTCGTTAACAAAGCTTGGTCAGTAACATCGGTAATCTTGTAATAACTACCACAATGATAAGTA
>CAYPXK010000045.1:0-11327 GCA_964414695.1 uncultured Thermoproteaceae archaeon
CGACGCGAGGATACTGCAATACTGCATCCGTACCCATACTACTATCAGTATCAAAATTCTCCTCAACATTATCCAACAGGAAGTTACTACTATCAACAGGATACGCAGACATACCCGTATGTACAACAAGTGTCTCCACAGTATTCACATCCTACTCAGCCACAGTACATGCCACAGTATCCTACAAGCATGATGCCGCCTGTAGCGCCTCCTCCCGATGTTCATCTATACTCAGTGCCTTACTACGACACTACTACTAAGGCATGCACAGGAATAGCAGGCCTCGATGCTCAGCTTCAGGGTGGCTTTAGACGTGGTGAGATATATCTGATTGCAGGAGAGGCTGGAATGGGAAAGACGATTTTTGCACTGCAGTTCCTAAAGGCAGGAGCTGAGCGTGGAGAAGTAGGAATATACATAACTGTGGACGAACCTTCAGAAGATGTTAAACGTGGTGTTCGTGAAGCATTAGGCTGGGATTTGGAGAAATATGAAAATGATGGAAAACTTATATTCCTGGACTTTAGAACACACTTCAGAATATATTCAAGAGAAACTAACATAACAGTAGATCCCAGAGAGCTTGCAAAGGTCATAACTGACTACATAAAGAAGTATGATGCTAAGAGACTTGTAATAGATCCTATTGCTCCTCTAATAATAACGAGTCATCATGACATAATGTGGGTTAGAGAGTATCTTAGAGAGCTTGTATTTCAATTGAAGAAGTTTAAGGATGTCACAACAGTAATAACGTCAGAAATTCCTACAGGTGAAGAGAAGAAGATCAGTAGGTTTGGTGTTGAGGAGTACCTTGCAAGTGGTGTAATAATTTTGTCACTTGAAGAGTACTATGGTCATCTTATGCGTGTCATGTTCATTAGAAAAATGCGATGGACTCCCATAAGTCCTGTTAAGCTTGTGTTTGAGATAAGGTATAATGAGGGAATAGTTGTGTTGAAGAAACTTGACGAATACCTTAGAGAGTTAAGTCAACAGTATCAGTATGTTCGTGAGAGAGCTAGAATGGTGAGCATTAAATGAAGGCCTTATTCGAGTCATTTTCTAAACTTATATCAAAGATTCGTGGATTAACATATATAGATGAGGAAACTTTAAGAGAAATTCTCAGAGAAATTCAGCGTACGTTACTTAAGGCTGATGTAAGTGTCGAAATTGTATACAACATAACCAAGAGTATAGAAAGAAAGTTTAAAGAATCTAAGATACCTGAAGGCGTACATCCGAAGGACTATCTAATATATCTTCTATATGAGGAACTCGTAAATGCGCTAGGTGGAGATGTTCCTCCTCAGGTTGACATACCTAAGCGACCGTACAAGCTGATGCTTGTTGGTATAGAAGGCTGTGGAAAGACGACATCAGCCGCAAAGTTAGCATACTTCTACATGAAGAGGAAGCTCAAGGTAGGGTTAATACAGACAGACGTCCATAGACCAGGTGCTAAAGAGCAGCTTAAACAACTGGCAGAGAGAATAGGTGCACTATTCTATGGTGATCCTGGACATGGTGATCCCTACAGGATAGCTGAGGAAGGCATCAAGACTATGCTTGAGAAAAAGGTTGACCTGATCATAGTAGACACGGCTGGTAGACATAAGAGCGAGGTAGAGCTAATGGAGGAAATCAAGAGACTGTACGAGATTGTTCAACCTGATGAAGTCATGCTCGTAATAGATGCAACGTCAGGAAAACAGGCAGCTGCTCAGGCAGAGGCTTTCATGAGGTACGTACCTGTTCACTCGATATTCGTGACAAAGATGGACAGCACAGCACGTGGAGGAGGTGCTCTAATGTCAGTAATAAAGACAGGTGCCAGAATAAAGTTCATAGGAGTTGGTGAGGATGTTGAAGAGATAGAAGTATTTAATCCAAGAAGATTTGTTGCACGATTGTTAGGACTTGGTGATCTTGAAACATTAATTGAAAGAATTAAAGCACTCGAAGAAGAGGAGAAAATTGTCAAAGAAGTTGAAAAGGAGATTGAAGAAGGCAAAGTTACACTGTTAACATTGAAGAAACAGCTAGAGACAATAATGAAACTCGGCCCTCTAAGTAAACTACTCGAACTACTTCCAACAAGCATGTTTCCTGCTCCAATTCTTAGAAATCTAAGCGATGAGCAGCTTCAGCTCACGCAGCAGAAGCTGAAGAGATGGTACGCAATTCTGCAGTCAATGACCATGGAGGAGCTACTTAACCCAGACATACTTGACGCATCACGTATTAGAAGAATAGCACGTGGTTCAGGTACCTCGCCTAGGGAAGTGAGGGAACTCCTACAGTACTATCAGCTCGTGAAGAGGCTTGTTGCAGATATGAAAAAGTCTAGGAAAAGACTTCCAAAGAGTTTGCTTAAGCAAATTGACTTAAATCTATCTGATGTCGGATCGTAGAAATTATGCGAGAGATAGTTAAAAAGGTAGTAGAGTATCTTATCGAAAGAGGTTTTCACGTAAAATTCCTTAGAGAGGACTTAGTAACTGCAAGTCAAGGCAAGCTGAAGGTGAATGTGTGGTTTTCCGATAAGGATTATCTAGAATGGTATGATCCTCTAAATGTAATAGACGAGTTTCAACTACAGGACTCTAACGCACTTGTAATTGTTGCACCTAGGGCATACTCTATCGCCGATGAAGTTCTACACAGTATAGAACGAGCAAGATATTGGTATGATTTGTTCATAAACGTGAAGGTGTACAGTGTTGATACTGCGGTATTAGATAAGGCCCTTGAAGAGGCTGTAAATAGCATTCTAACTAACTTTGTAGACTTATCGGCGAATGTTGTATTAACTGAGGATCTATGTCCTCGATGTAAATCCACAATGTATGTGATGTACATAAATACTTTCTTCTCAAGAATTTTGAAGTGTCAAGTAATTGAGAAGGTGTATCGCTGCCCAAACTGTAGCTTAAAAATTCATAGATTAGAGGATCGCTACAGATGCTTAAGGTAGGTATCTGCGGTCTTAGATATAGACCCACGTTATATAAGGTCCTTGATGTAGCTGAACTCCAGGACACATTTTACAACTTGCCAGATCCTGAGAACTTGAAGAAGCTTAGACAGGAGGCTCCCCCAGAGTTTGAATTTACAGTCAAGGTTTTTCAAGCTATTACGCATCCGAGGACATCGCCTACATGGAGAAGAATGAAAACTAAGTTGAAAGGAAACTTAGATAATTATGGTTACCTAAAGCCTACAAGAGAAAATTTTGAAATTTGGGAAGAATTTCTTGAACTTACAAAGCCATTAAACGCTAGAATATACATATTTCAAACACCGTCATCTATGCCTGCGAATGAAGAATCTGCTAAGTGGGTTATAGAGTTTTTTAAATCCATTAAGAAGAATGGCATTATAATAGGCTGGGAGCCAAGAGGCGCATGGTGTGAAAATAAGGAATTACTCATGAAAGTGCTAGACGAATGTTGTATAACACATGTTGTTGATCCGTTCCGTAGGCTTCCATTAAAGATAGCGGATAATATCGTATACTTCAGACTTCATGGTATTGGGCCAGGTGAAACGAATTACTCATATAGATATACTGACGACGATCTTGCTAAGTTAAGGAGTATTGTTAAGAATTATGAAGAATTCAATACTGTTTATGTAATGTTTAACAACGTGTACATGTTTCAGGATGCTCAAAGATTTAAACAAATGTTCTCGAAATAGTGAGTATACTTACTCCTCTTCCTCTTCTGCTACGACAACTCTCTTCTTCACGACCGGTGCTTCCTCAACTGCTCTCTTCATTGCACGTATCTCTTCTTCAGGAAGCCTCTCTATCACAACGCCGGTTCTCGTGAATTTCACATACTTGTCCCAGTGTACTATAAGTCCCTTGTCTGTAATTTCTAATGGATGTCTTAACATGCTGTGTTTTGTTGCACGCATTTTCCACACTATTATTGATCTGTAGAGTTTTCCATCGTACTCGTCTAGGTCAAGTCTAATTATTCCATCGACTGCATGTTCCACGCCAGGCCCACCGAAGCCTCTCTCTCCTGCAGAGACTTGGCTAACGAATATTGCTGTACATCCAAGTCCTGCAATGACTCTCTTTAATAGCATTACAACAGATCTCGCAACGGATGGTTTTGTCAGGTAGAGTGTCGATACTGAGTCTATGACTACTCTCACAGCATCTATCTCCTTTATTGCCTGTCGTAGAACATCTATTAACTCGCGAACGTCGTCGGGATTCTTAACGACGTATTTCTCACGCTCGGCATACCTGCCTATTCCTCCTGTGAATGCATCTACAAGGGCAAACTTTCCCTCCTCCTCGTACTTGGATATATCCCATCCGAAATGTTTGAAACTTCTCCTGACAGCTGCAGGATGTTCCTCAAGTGCTACAAATACTCCTGGCTCACCTTCCACAAGTCCGTTGTAGAGGAACTGCATTCCTAGGATGGACTTTCCTGTTCCAGGTCCACCGCTCACTAGTACTATGTTTCTCTCAGGTATGCCGCCATACAATATCTCGTCTAGTCCAGGAATGTGTGTTCTTACTCGTCTTACGACCTCACTGCTCATCTACTTAACTATTCCTGAGGAGGTTAAAAGTCCTTGGAGCAGGTCGACACTGAGCTGTGCCTCAAGCCTAATAGCCCCACTGTGAGGAGCACATATTTTCCAATTCTCAATCGAGAAACTCCTTCTCAATCTCCTAACAAGCTCTATAATATTGTCAAACTTCATCGGTTTAGAATGGTAAATTTTTATGCTAAGCTTAAACGTACCATCAGGAAGAGGCGATATTCCAACTCTAACGAACTTAAGAGACATGGGCTCCTCATTCTTCAGAAACTCAACAACCTCCTTCCTGATTATTCCCTGAAGTCTAGAGATGTATCGCTGAACCTGTCTTTCAAGTGACATTACGAGAGGGTAACGCTTTGAGCCAGCTTTTAAGTTACCATGAGCCAGCAAGCTTTACATCTAACATCTGTCGAATACGAGGATCTAGATCGAGCACACGAAGAAGCTCTCTGTTGCCTGTAAGTGTTGTATGTAGATTATACACACCTGCTGCACCGGCTAAGAGTGCAATTTCCCTCTTTAGTCCAATTATTATACGTACTAGCTTCTCGACAGTTGTCTTGTAATCATCTTGTGGTCTGAGCATATGGTCAAGCATTTTGCTTATCTCCACAAGATCTGCACCAAGTGCAATGAGCTTAGTTATGTCTCCCGCATCTCTGATTTTATGATAATGTACTATTATTGTCTTGTAGTACCTAACGTTTAAACTTCTCAAAAACTTGTCAAGCCACACTAAGGTTAACTCTAGGTCAGAACTTGGGTTAATTAAAGAGTCTATTAGGAATCCATCAACCTTCCTAACAACTGAACTGTCCGAGAGAATTTTCTTGGCCTCGTTCAGATCTGGCGATATTTCAAGAATCTTTATAACGTTTGAATTAGATATCTTATCAAGATTATCTATATTTACTCTAACGATGTTTACCTTATCTAGATATCTAATATCATGAATTATGTAGCTGCGATGTTTCTCAGGTAGTTTATCTATGTGTGAGAGATCACATAGTGTATTCGTGAGATGTGCAGCGTATGCAAATTCGCGATACTTCTCTACAAGGTTGCTTGTGGGCCTTATGATGAGTGGGGCACTTAGCGTGACTTCTCCTCCAAAGGCTTCAACTTCCATGTCTAGGAACTCTCTGTATGGGTCAATCGAGGGACGTGTCACTTGTGCTCCATCAAGTCTAAGCCAGTCAAGCACCTTTCTAGGCGGCTCAACTTCAGGAGGTGCATCACTTCCTGCGCCAATCACTACGATGTCTCCTGTCTCGACAAGTTTCCTATAGTATAGCATGTACTTGGCCCTCTGAAACTCGAGCTCACCCTTATCGATCTTGTAGGGGAGTGGTGTTGAGTCAGCAATTTTTCCGAGTCTCAGTATTTTATTCACTTCTTCATCTATGTTATATCCAACAAGTAGCTCTCTTTTACCGACGAGATCTCTTAACCTCTTAATTCCTAGGTATTTTAGAATAAGTTTGAGCTCGTATAGAAATCCAAGCATGAACTTATGCAACCTCTCTATGGCGAACTCGAGATCCACAACTCGTGACCCCTCTTCTAGACTGCTTGCAAGACCTGCTGGACACTTCCCTCTATTACATGTGTGACACATGATGCAGCCCATCGCGATCAAGCCTGCTGTTCCTATGCTCACCATGTCTGCACCAAGTGCAATGAGCTTTGCTGCATCGTCTGCTGATGATACTCGTCCTGATGCGATGATTGTGAAGTTGTCTCTAAGGCCCTCACGTCTAAGTATGGCGTCTGCACTTGCAACTGCGAGCTCTATGGGTATTCCAACGTGGTCACGTACGACTATTGGTGTTGCTCCAGTTCCTGCACCATGGCTGTCTATTATGACTCCGTCAGCCCCCATTCTGGCGATGCCGGACACGACGTAAGGAACGTAATTTGTTGCAGCTACCTTAACGAACACAGGCTTGCCAGTGGCCTCCTTCAGGGCCCATATCCTCTGTCCAAGGTCCTCGATTGAGTAGATGTCATGGTGAGGAGCAGGTGATAGGGCATCTACACCTGGCGGTATTCGTCTGACCTTAGATATTATCTCCGTGACCTTCTTACCTGGTAAATGTCCACCAATTCCTGGCTTAGCACCCTGTCCTATCTTTATGGTCACTCCAACTCCCTTATTCAGTACCTTGATGTCTATTCCAAACCTTGCAGAGGCCCATTGTACGAAGAACCTCTTATAGCGTTCAGCAATGACAGGATGTAGACCTCCCTCGCCGAGACCTGAGACAGCTTTTATTCTCTCAGCAACTTCGACAAATGCAATATTTGGATTACCGCAGAGTGCTCCAAATGACATATCTGCGAAGTAGACAGGAGCCTCAAGGACTATGGCATCAATCTCCCTGTTGTACTTTATTACGTGCGTGAGCTCTATATCTTCAACATCCTTCTCGGAGAAATCTTCAATAATTATTTCCTCATCTTCAAATCCTCTAAATCGAAGTCTATCAAGAATTCTATAACGATGTACAGGTTTTTTGAAAATTTTCCAAGGTTTTCCAGTAAGTGCAAGCCTTCTTATATGTTCAATTTTCTCACTACACCAGAACTCCTCATCAGGTCCCTTAGGCGTGTACTTCAGGTACTCCTTTACGTACTGGACCTTAATGTCTAACCACATGAGGGTAAGGTACCAAATTGTGCAGAGGTTCTTAACTATTAGCACCATCCTGCTGCAGGAGACAATGGTCAAGACATGGCTAGGCTTAAATTGTGTATCGAGACTCGTGAGATGAGCATGGAACGTGCTGTACAACTTCCAGAGGATATAAAGAACATGCTCGAGTCCGTCAAAAGTAAGCTTCAGGAATTTCTCGAAATAGAGTACATACGGACTGGAAGAATTAGAGAACTTGAGAAGCTATGGCTAGCTCTAGAGTTTCCTGAGTACATTCGATATAAAGATACGGAATGGACATCTCATAGTGTTGAGCTGACTCGATATGAAGATGAGCTAATAAGATTCATGTCAACATATCTTAGAGGTATAATCCCAGATGAGGCGATTTTAAAGTCTGATCTTGGGTATATAATCAAGTTCTCAACAACTTCTATGCGTGTACGTGACATAATATATGAGGCACTTGTAGAGATACTTTCCTCTGATGAACGTATAAAAAATGTTTTGAAAAAAGATGTTGAGGAAAAGCTGCACCTGCTAAGTCGTGAGAGTAAGGAGCTTGCAGTTGTGCTATATCTCGATGGTGATATTGTACGTGATGGTAAGCTAATTCTATGCAATACATATTTAGAGACCATATTCATGCCCACGGTTAGGATAGTATTCAGGCGAAAGGACTTGTCTGAGGAGAAGCTGCGAGATGCTGTGAGTGAACTAGTGAAGTATGGACTTCTGGCTCATGCATCTTGGAAATTCATGAACATGCTCTTCAACATGTACGTCGTTCCACCATTCTTGCAGGATCTATGGCGCGAAATTCCACTAAAACTCGATGTTACGATACCGAAGTTCAGAGCCATTGAGCTTGAACAGCGTAAGCATGTGCATGAGCTTATTAACAAGGCTCAGCAACTCATACGTGAGGCAAAGTTAGAGGAGGCTATTCAGGCACTTGACGAGGTTAAGAAATTGATAGACAAGATCCTGTTAACATGATGAGAGAGCCCCAAACTGATGACTGATGATAAACCATCGACGCTGACCATGGACAGGGATAAGATTGTTCAGGAGATACTGAGACTTAAACGCGAATTAAATGCTGTGATTCTTGCACATAATTATCAACCTGCAGAGATTCAAGAGATTGCAGACTTTGTTGGAGACTCATTGGAACTCAGTATTCAGGCGACTAAAGTAGATGCTCGGGTCATAGTCTTTGCAGGCGTTGATTTCATGGCTGAGCAGGCGAAGATTTTGAACCCGGAAAAGATTGTGCTCATACCTGACAGGCAAGCACGTTGTCATATGGCTAACATGCTAACTGTAGAGATGATACGCAAATTCAGGAAGGACAACCCTAAGGTGCCCATCGTGCTCTATGTTAACAGCCTAGCAGCCTGTAAGGCAGAGGCAGACTACGTATGCACAAGCGCGAACGTTGTCGAGGTTGTGAAGAGGATAGATAGTGACATGGTTGCTCTTGGTCCTGATGCAAATCTTGCAAACTATGCCTCATGGAGAACAGGAAAGACAGTCATACCGCTGCCTGAGTATGGTCACTGCTACGTGCACAAGCTCTTTAGACCTGAGTCAGTGCTCGAGCTTAAGCGCAGCCTGGAGTCGCAGGGCCAGAAGGTGGTATTCATAGCACATCCTGAGTGTGACTTAGATGTCCTGAAAATAGCAGACTATGTTGGAAGTACAAGTCAGATGCTTAAGTATGTGAAGGATGTTCCTCCCGGAGTCACTGTGATATATGCAACAGAGGTTGACATGGGAGTCAGACTGAGAAAAGCTCGTCCTGACCTGAACTTTGTCCCAGCTAATCCCTGGGCATACTGCATATACATGAAGCAACATTCATTGGAGAAAATCCTGATGTGTTTAAGAGAGAAGCGTCACGTCGTTGATGTAGACGCTACAGTAATGAAAAGGGCAAGGGAGGCAATTGTGAGAACTTTTGAACTCCTTGGACTTGCAGAACACATTTCGAGAAGATGAGTCTTGTGCTATTGCTAGAACAGAAGTTACGTGAATGGATTCTTGAAGATGCTCCATACGGTGACATAACTACGCAAAGCTTGTTCTCAAACAAGTGGATTCGGGGAGAGGTTGTTGTTCTAGAGGACTGTGTAACTGCGTGTGTCTCTCCTCTTGCTAAGGTTCTTGAACGTCTAGGATTTGAGGTTGTGCATTACGTACAGGATGGTGTTCGTGTTAATGATGGTACACCGATACTCTGTTTTCAAGGTCCTGCAGACATGGTGTTACTGTATGAGAGGGTAATACTGAATTTCCTGATGGTTATGTGTGGAATCGCTACGAAAACTAGGAGAATAGTCGAGAAAGTGCGACAAGTAAATCCAAAGGTCAGAGTTGCTGCTACGAGAAAAACACATCCTGGATTACAGGTATTTGAGAAGTATGCTGTACAAGTTGGTGGAGGAGACACTCACAGATTCTGTTTATCGGACATGGTGTTAATAAAGAGAAATCACATAAAATTATATGGCTCAATAAGTGACGCAATTAAAATAATTCGTGCAAGAACAAGCTTCAGTAAGAAGATAGAAGTTGAAGTAACATCTCCACAAGAGGCGGTTGAAGCTGCCAGGGCGGGTGCCGACATTGTAATGTTAGATAATTTTACCCTCGAGATGGTTGATGAAACTATAGATCTCTTGAAGATAGAGGGATTGAGATCTAGGGTACTTATTGAGGTCTCTGGTGGAATAAATGAAGATAACGTAATGGATTTTGCAAAACGTGATGTTGATATAATATCAATGAGTGACATAACGCTAAAAGCAAGACCTATAGACATGAGGTTTATTGTCACATTGCCAGCGAAGTCATGATGATTAGCCAACCACTGGACTTAGAGCAGCTCAGGCATGTGTGCATACTTGCACTTCAGGGATATGAACCATGCAACTGCAATATTCTACATCAGGGAAAGTTATGGAGACCTTGTGAGCTCGGTATAAAGTATGAGAACGGAAAGTTGTATAGATTAATATACGATATTCAGCTAAGTAGACCTGAAGACTATCTCTCAGTCTATCAATCCTGCTGCAATCATGACTGTAAGATGTGTCATAGCTGGTACTTCAGTAGAGTACCCTCAGGAAAATGGTACTCAATCGAGGACATTGTGAGGGAGGCTAAGGAGTATCAGGAGATGGTCACTGTGTGGGAACCCCGAGAACGAGCAACAATGTGGCATGCAAGTGACCTATGTATGCACTGTGGTCTCTGTGTAACACGAGGGATAAGAGGACCACTCTGTCCTGGCAAGCTTGAGCCTCACCAGATAGTTCTCAGTCCTCAGGGTTGGGGTCCTGCACGAAACATAATATCATTCACAGGAGGAGACTTGTACTGTAGAGTAGATTTCTACGAAAAACTATTTCGAAAACTTAAGGAAGAAGCTCCAAAGCTTTGGATAAAGATAGAGACAAACGGCTATGGTCTCACATACGAAAACTTGAAAGTGTATGCGGAAGCTGGTCTCGACTCAATATGGCTAGACCTCAAAGCATATAGAGAAGATGTGTATAAATGGTTAACAGGAACCACAAACAAGTGGGTTCTTAAAGTGCCAGAACTTGCATTAAAATTCAATATAGTCCTGGAGATAGTACTACTGTACATTCCAGGAGTTGTGGAATTAGACCAGATCAGAAGTTTTGGAAAGTATATCGCAAGTATAGATCCTGACATACCAACGATGTTAATAGCATACTTTCCTCAGTACAAACTCAGGAACAGAGAGCCAACAGTCATAGAAATGGTCAACGCATTCTACGCCCTGAAAGAGGCAGGATTGAAAAAAGTTAAACTAGGAAACCTAGGAGTATTCTGCAAGACACCACAAGATTGGCAACTTCTTCTGAGTCTCATAGAGCGCGAGAACTTAGGATAACAGGATTATTCATAAGATATTAAGATTAAGGGCCGCGGGCCGCCCGCATCTCCCCCGCAGGTCCAGAGCCCGCCATGCTTGGCCGCTACACCACCCGGCTTCGCGTTCAGTATCGAGAATTTTATGGTATTTAAATACCTTACTCTGACGGTATATGTGGCGCGA
>CAYPXK010000046.1:0-3063 GCA_964414695.1 uncultured Thermoproteaceae archaeon
CAAAGACTTAAAAACTAAAAGCCCCCGACAGTACCATCGAAGAGAAGGGCCGGTAGTCTAGCCTGGAAGGATGCCCGCCTCGCGAGCGGGTGATCCCGGGTTCAAATCCCGGCCGGTCCACCAAAAACCTCTGTTCTACAAAAAGAAAATTATCACGTCGATTTTGCTCCCTAGTTATCTAAGTTTCATTATTTGTACTGAGCATTAGAGTGCGGATTTCTGAGTATCTGTTACGGGCCTATTCATCATTTTGTCAGAGAACCGGATTTTCTTCATCTGGCTTTTCGGGAGTTGTTAGTGTTTATTTTGACTATGTTGTAGTTACTTCTGTATGGCAGATAAGCTTAAGGTTGCTGTACTCGGAGCAACTGGTCTTGTTGGTCAGAGGTTCTTAGCAATGTTAAAGGATCATCCCTACTTCGAGGTAGTTGCACTTGTAGCTTCAGAACGTAGTGCAGGTAGGAAGTACCGTGATGTGGTTAAGTGGGTTCTTGAGACTCCTCTTCCTGAAGAGTTTGGTGAGATGACCGTTCTCCCACCAGATCCTGATAAGATGCCTAAGGTTGATCTTGTGTTCTCAGCATTGCCAAGTGATGTTGCTCAAAGTATTGAGATAGAATTTGTTAAAAGAGGTTTTATAGTTGTATCAAATGCAAGTAATAATAGACTAGATCCTGATGTTCCTCTCGTTGTTCCAGAGATAAATGCTGATCATCTGCAGCTAGTTAAAGTTCAGAGAAAAGTCCGCAATTGGACTGGTTTACTTGTTAAAAATGCAAACTGTACAACTATAATACTTACGCTGAGTCTAAAACCGCTTCATGAATATTTCAAAATTAGAAAAGTCATCGTTACAACAATGCAAGCTCTCTCCGGTGCTGGACTTGGTGCAGATGCTGTTCCCGGTGTAGTAATTGTCGATAACATAATACCCTACATAAAGAAGGAGGAAGAGAAGGTACAGACAGAGTCTAGGAAGATATTAGGAAAACTTGAGAATAATCAGGTGAGATGGGCAGAGTTTAAGATTATTGCAACGACTACCAGGGTGCCTGTAATAGATGGTCATCTCGAGTCTGTCTATGTAGAGTTTGAACGAAATGTAACGGAACAGGATGTATTACAAGCATTTGAGGACTTTAATAAAAACAACATGATTAAAGGATTGAATCTGCCTACAGCCCCAGAGAAGGCAATAGTTATACGTCACGAAATTGATAGACCTCAGCCAAGACTTGACAGAATGGAAGGAAAGGGCATGAGTGTGGTCGTGGGCAGGGTGAGAAGAGTTGACGATAATGCAATTGCCTATCTGGTACTTGGACATAACACAATAAGAGGAGCTGCTGGAAATACAATACTTATTGCAGAGACATTGACAAAAATGATGCCTGAGATACTTGGGTAAACCTTGGACTTCTATATGATATCAAATGAAAGAATCTCCTAATAAACTCATTAACGTCTTGAGACTTAACAGCATTAAGAACGTCAACTACAACATCCTTTCTATATATACACCCCCTTAATTTTAAATCACTTGTAAGTCTTACCTGTGTACAGTATTTACACATCTCAAAGCCAGAAAAACTGAATATAAATTCTACAGGAACACCATCGACAATCAATATTGGTCTTCTATGTAAGTTCTCTCTAACAAGAACTTTACTAGCTTTTCTTCTTAGGTAAGCATAGACAATACCTAAAGGAATGTAATATCTCTTGAATAAAGAAGCGCCTCTCCCAAGGGGCATATACTCTATAAGTTGTAAAGCTAAGCCAATTTTTTTACAAAAATTCAATATATTTGGAATATCTTCAATATTTACGGACGTGACGAGAACATTAACTTTAACTTGCTTAAATCCTACTTCAGAGGCCTTAACTAGACCCCTTAATACTTTATCAAGCCCGTCGACTCCTGTCATCTTTATGTATTTCTCCCTATCTAATGTGTGTAGAGATACGTCTAATCTGTCCAATCCTGCCTTCCTTAACTCTTCAGCGTATTCCTCTAAATAGTATCCATTTGTTGTTAAGGATATATCTATTGGATTATACTTCTTTATGACATTAATTATTTCGGCTATATCTTGTCTAAGCAGAGGTTCGCCACCAGTTATCTTGAATCTTCTTATACCGAGATTTGATAATGTTCTTACTATGAATTCGATGTCATTTACCGTGATTAAATCCTTCTCCTCTGTAGATCCTTCACTATGGCAAAAGAAGCAATGATAGTTACATCTATGCGTTATCTTGATTCTTAATCTATCTATTTTTCTATTAAATCTGTCTCTTATCTCTATATTATTTGTCATGTTTTCTATTCAGGTATTATATGTGTTCCGTATCCTTTTCCTGATGATATTATGTCAAGTATCTTCCAAGGATCTCTGTAATGCAGGATGTATATGTGTATCTTAGCTCTCCTAGCTATGTTTAGAGCCCATTGGTCAATTAACTGGTATGTTCCAGCCTTTACATCAGAAGTTCTTCGGAGAATGTTCTCCAGTTCTGTGATTGTTATCTCACTTAGCTTTGTAGCATTTGGATTCTTGCGTGGATCGTCTGTGTATACTGCATCTACGTTCGAGCAGAATATGACTTCTCGACTGCCTGATAACTCAGCAAGTAGCATAGCTACAGTAGCTGTTGATTGGCCTGGCTGTAAGCCACCTGATATCACTATCCTATGAAGTGAAAGTGCCTGCAAAAATTCTTGAACAGTCTCTGGCGGCTTAGGATATGCTTCAGGAATCCCTGAAATAAGTACATATGCATTAAGTCTACTGGCAAGTATTCCTGCAATATCTGCAAGTGACTCATTGTTCGACAAGTCCCTCACGAGAGACACGTATCTTCGTGCAATCTCTCCACCTCCTGTTACAACAACAAGCTTGACATCAGGAAACGCGATTGTCAGATGCCTTATCACCTTGACGTAGTCTCGCACGACCTGATGATCATCGAATACGCGTCCTGTCAGCTTGAGGGTAAGTACCTTCGTCACATCATCTCGTTAGACGGAACTCCTTAATTGCCATTTCCACTCCTTCCTTC
>CAYPXK010000047.1:0-20534 GCA_964414695.1 uncultured Thermoproteaceae archaeon
AAGTGGTACAGAGCCAGTCATTAGAATATACTGTGAGAGTGTTAACGAGAATAAGTGTAGAGAACTTATTAGAAAGATTGAGAACGTCTTCAAATCTTAATTACACACTCAGGATCTTCGCTAAATAAGTTTCCGGTGTATGCATATGCTTTAGCTCTACAGCCACCACATATGTTTTTAAACTTACACACGTCACATTTTCCATCAAAAGCTCTATTTCTTAACCTTAATATAATGTCCGAAGTTTCTAATATCTTTTGAAGTGAAGTTTCTCTAATGTTACCAAGCTTAATAGGCAAATATGGACAAGGATACACGTCTCCATTTGGTGCAATATAGAGATAACGTATCCCTGCTATACATCCCACGGTATGTCGCGTAGCATACTTTCTAGCTAGTTCAGGATAGTGTAACATCATGTAAGGCAGTATCTGCGGTATGCACGTTGGTTTAACATCTACATGTTCGGCATGTAGTATTGCTTCAACACATTTCTCCAGCACCGTATGTTGATCAAGTTTTAATTCATTAAAAAATTTGAAGCCTCTGCCTACTGGAACTAAGTCAAATATGTGTAGATAATCTATATTCATTCTTTCACAGAGATCTACTATTCCTAGTACATCTTCTTTATTTATTTTAGTTAACGTAAAGTTAACTTGAACCTTTATATTGTATTCCTTGAACATTTTTATTGTATCTACTGCACGTTTCCAGAGTCCGCTAACTCCACGAAATGTATCATGTTTTTCAGTAATGTGTGAGTCCAAGCTTATGGACACATATTCAAGTCCTGCATCTACAAGCCTCTTAACGAGTGTATATGTTGTACATATACCTGATGTTGCTAGAGCTGGTCTAAGTCCCACATTTTGTGCATGTGCTACAAGATCGACAATGTCATCACGTGTGAGTGGTTCCCCTCCCGAGAATACGAGAATCTTCGCTCCCAATTTTGCAACCTCGTCAATTAGCTTGAACCCCTCTGCTGTACTTAGCTCATCTGGAAGTCTTCGTGAGGCATCTCTATAACAGTGGGGACACTTCAGAGGACATAGATTTGTTGTTCCCCAGGAGACCAATATGATACTGCTAGTCTGCACTATTGATCATTGAAATGTGATTGAGTTAAAAGACTTATAGAACCCTCGCTATTTCGCTGAGAGACCGCATGGCGATCACGCGACTCGTCCTAAAATGTCCAAAATGCGGACATGAGATACCCGTAGGAGAGAGCCTTGGACAACAGTCACCAGTGCATGAATATCTGTTCGCACGTTTTGTAGTGTTGCGCTGTCCTAAGTGTGGATATGTATTTGAGTATTCAATAGACAGGTATATACATAATGAATAGAGCAGCATTACTACTAGCGATACTGGCCATACTTGCAGGAATAGCAACGGGAGCGTACATAATAGTCACACAGCACCTGCATACACCCTATACAACAACTACAACAACTCAGGGACACGCATATAGACACGGCTATGGGCATGGACAAGGTGCAGTTCACGCACAGTGCACCACTAAGACAGTAGTGATGATACTACTTCCAGGGTTCAGATGGGTAGAATTTCACGTAACATACAACATGCTCAAAAACAAGGGTGCAAACATTGTACTTGCCTGCCCCAACAGTGAGACTCTTGGTGTTAAAGCTACATCAGGAGGAGTGAAACTAGTCACAGTGAAATGCAACACAACTTTATCAACAAATCTTTCAGGAAATGCCCTCGTAATAATTGGAGGACCAGGAGAGTACTGTATACTACTTACATATCTATACAATTTGAAACTACTGAACAAAAGCAGTACATTAGAAAAATACGTAACAATGTGTAAAAATATGCTGAAAAGCCTAGGCGTTAGCACTACAGATGCAATAAACTACGTTAATACCGTTGTGAAGCTTGTACAAAAATTCTATAGTGAACATAAGCTAATTGCAGCAATATGTGTTGCACCAACATTCCTAGCCATTGCTAAAATTCTAAACAACACACATATCACAATGTGGAACGCCCCCTACCTTACTCAATACGTAAAACAACATGGAGGCATACTGGAACTATCAAAATCTGTAGTAGTGTCAGATAATATAATTACGGCAAACGGCCCATCTGCAGCTCACGAGTTTGCTAATAAGATAGTTGAAGCATTATGTAAATAGTTAAAAATAGTGTAGCGCCTATTTATACTCGTGCACACGCACGTTTATTTCTATATTCCTTAACTATTTTCTCAAGTAGGCTCTCTGTTACCTCTTTCGAGAATTCTCTAATTTTTTCTTCGTAAACCTTGTATATAGTGTCACGCTGTATGAGAAGTAACTTGTCACTTAACTTATGTATGGCATTCTGAACTTCATTAATGTTCAATATTAACACAGAGGCTTTATCCCATATCTTTCTTCTGGTTCCATCATTAATTTCCTGTTCTACAACTATCATCTTTACGCCAAATTTTCTCATAAGTTCTAGAAGTGTCGGTATGTCCGGAATTTTCTCTGAGTATGCTATGTCTGTGTTAAAGGTTCTATTGTCGAGAAGCTCAATTCTGGGGGCTATAATGTACTTTCCTTCGAGTATGTACTCTTCAATAACTTTCTTCAATGTGGTAAGTTCCTGTTGGAGCTTTGTAATTCTTTCTTGTTGTACTTGTATAATATTTTCAAGTTGTTTAATTCGAGACTCTAAACTTCTTATAGTTAAATCTCTCCTTGTCTCAATGTAAGTCTTATCTTGAAGTTCTTGTATCTTCAACTCAAGCTCTTTTTTAATATTTTCAAGCTTCTTTAATTCCGCCTCAAGCTGTTTAACTCTTGTCTCGAGCTCCTGTGCCTTTCTTACGGCTGTGTCATCTTGCTCTTTGACAACTATGATCTTGTACTCCTTCGACTTTCTCATTCTTGTAAGTACCTGCTCTATTGCTTGCTTGATTGAGAGTCCACGAATTACCTGTGCCTTGATCTCACTTATTGGGACGGGGAACGACAGTTTCCTAACCTCTTCCTGAACTTTGTCTAACTTAGGCTTGAAGTGAAGATAGGCCTTGTATGCTGCTGCAAGAGCATCACGCTGATGGGGATCTTTTACCTGAATCTTCTGTTCAGCGCATACTCTACTAACTAGCTCACTCTTCTCAGAGACAGAGAGGTCTCGCTCAGGACTGTACAGTACTGCATGTATCATCGAGCACAGCTTCCTGACATAGTCCGGGACCTTCGCAACATCTGTCGCTATGACCAGAGGAACACCATAATCATACACGATGTCTAGCAGCTTTCTCCTGCTCAGATTCTTTCCACTATAAAGTAGTAGAACCCTACCATCGAGATCCAGAACTGCGACTCCTGTAACTATTCCAGGATCTACACCGACGATTAAATAACGTTCACCAAGCTTCGTCTCATACTTCTCCTCTCCAGTAAGTGAAACAAATTTTATAGTATCTGTAAGTACTTGCTCAATTACAACTTTAACATCCATACTCTTTACAGGTTTAACAAGTCTACGGACAACGGACTTATCTGCATACACTACAAAGGTTGCAGATCGAACACCTTCAGAATCATTAAAAAACAAGTCATAGTCAAGACCATTCTGTTCTAATTTCTTAGAAATTTCATCAACAAGTTGTTTTATTCTATGTCTAATATTCCTTTCATATCTTAATCTACTCATTCCACCTTCCTTAGTGCCTAAGCTGGCTTTGATTACAATCCTTGTCTCTGGTTCGTAAATCTTTACTATAGAACCAACACCTTTCATAACTAACATTGTTAATACTTCAGCTGTCTGCAATGGCGACAACTTTGTCACATTCATGCCAAGGTACTCTCGTGCAAGCTCTTCTACAGGGACCTCGTTGTCTGGCTCCACTCTGGTGACCTGTACTATATGTACTGTGAACGGAAGCTTTCCTAGTGCTTTGAGAAATCTCTTGCCAAGATCAAGCAGTTCTCTGAGATTATCGATTGCGAGAACGAGAGGTCTGTACTTCTTTATGACCTTGAGAAGGGTCTGCTCGTTGGCTTCGCCACGCTCAATGACGTAGTTGTTTATAGCAACTGCGTATGCGTATGTGCCTGGCTGTGCTATGTCTATCCCTATGACGAAGTTGTCCCTCAGTAATTCCAGAATCGACACTCAGGTCTACGTCTGTTAGTACTGTGCGTGTTTTAAGATTTAATTAGCAAACTTGAAATTGGGCTAACTCTATAGCCACTGAGCAAATGTCATCACAGCATGGTCTCAGGATAGCGGTCATTGATAAAGATCTTTGTCAGCCTAGGAAGTGCAACCGTGAATGCATAAGATTTTGTCCACTTGCAAGAACAGGAAAGCGAGCAATCTACTTTGATGAGAACCTTGGAAGACCTGTAATAACTGCACTATGTACCGGATGTGGAATATGTGTACGTAAGTGTCCCTTCAAGGCCATCACTATTGTAAACTTGCCAACGGAGCTAGGCAAGGACTGTGTACATCAGTACGGTATCAGCGGATTCAAGCTGTTTAGACTTCCAATCCTGAAAGTTGGCAAGGTCGTGGGCATACTTGGACAGAACGGTCTTGGCAAAACGACGATTGCTAAGATACTTGCAGGCGAACTTATACCAAACCTCTGTACTGAAGGTCAGCGATCTCCTGAAGAGATAATAAAGTTCTTCAGGGGGACAGAGCTGCAGCCATACTTTCAGGAGCTGTATGCAAAGAAGCTGACTGTCGTCCACAAGCTACAGTACATCGAGCTCATACCCATGTACGTCAAGGGGAAGGTCATAGATATCCTGAGGAAAGTGGCAGGTGGAGATGAAACAAAACTGCAGGAAGTTATAAAAATGTTAAAACTTGAAAATATTCTCGATAGAGACATTAAACATCTGAGTGGCGGTGAGTTACAGAAACTTGCCATTGCAGCGGCATTACTACGAAACGCAGACGTCTACATATTTGATGAGCCAACAACGCATCTAGACATCGTTGAGAGGCTACGTGTTGCACAGGCAATACGTGAGCTAGCTTCACGTGGCAAGTACACTATAGTTATCGACCACGACCTTGCAATACTTGACTACTTGGCGGACCTCGTAGTGATACTCTACGGTAAGCCAGGTGCATACGGTATTGTATCACGTACTCGAGGTGCACGTGAGGGAATCAACGAGTATCTGCAAGGCTACCTATCGACAGAGAACATGGTCATCAGAGACCGTGCAATAACGTTCAAGACAACGCCACCTGAACGTAAAGTAAGCAAGGAGAAGATTCTCGTAGAGTGGACCGAGCTAAAGAAGAGCTTCGGCGGCTTCAAGCTTGAGGTAAAGCCAGGTGCTCTCTATCGAGGAGAAGTTGTAGGTGTCCTAGGACCTAACGGGATTGGCAAGACCACGTTTGCCAGAATGCTCGTTGGTGAGATAGAGCCTGATGAGGGGACTGTGATACCCTATGGAGAGGTCAGGATAAGCTATAAGCCACAGTACGTCCGTGACATTGCAGTAAAATACAGTGACAAGACAGTTAGGGAGTTTCTTGCTCTCCATGCAGGAAAGGACTTTGCAGAGAAGCCACTATGGCCAGACATTGCGAGTGGACTAACACTAGAGCCTCTGCTTGACCGTGAGCTTGGGACACTGAGTGGTGGCGAAGTACAGCGTGTAGTTGTTGCAGCCTCGTTACTGAAAGACGCTGAGCTCTACGTGCTTGACGAGCCCATGGCTTATCTCGACATTGAGCAGAGGATACGTGTTGCAACTGTCATAAGGAGAATAATTGAGGAGCGCGAAGCTGTTGCACTGATAATTGAGCATGACATAACGATGATAGACTACCTGGCAAATGCAATAATGGTATTTTCAGGAGAACCTGGAAAACATGGAATAGCACACGAGCCCACGGATCTAAAGACAGGAATGAACATGTTCCTGAAAGAGCAGGACATAACGTTCAGACGTGAGCCAAGGGTCGGTAGACCAAGAATAAACAAGAGAGGCTCGGTGCTTGATCGATTACAGCGAGAGATAGGCGAATACTACTACTATGTTCCAACACAGGAACGTGAAGAGGAAGCTAAGTAATGAGTAAACTAGTTGCCATACTTGGAACATCGAGTAGTGCAGGTAAATCAACAATAGTTCTCGTCTTAGCGAGACTCCTCAGGAAAAGAGGACTGAAGGTAGCACCATTTAAACCACAGAACATGAGTCTAAACAGCACATCAACATGGAATGGCGAGGAAATAGCATACGCACAGTACATCCAGTGCATTGCCTGCGAAAGTGAACCAACCGCACTAAACAATCCTGTACTTCTAAAACCACATACTAGCAAAAGTAGCGAACTTATAGTACTTGGTAAATCTATTCAATTAGTACAGCCAGGAAACTACTACAATAACATAACGGAAAAACTAAGAGAAGTAATTGCGTATTCACTTAGAAAATTATTAGAAACTAACGATGTTGTAATAATGGAGGGTGCAGGAGCAGGATTTGAGCCAAACCTAGCATCAAGAGACATAGCTAACATATACCCTCTACTGTATTGTATAAGAAACAATATAGACCTAAAAGTGATAATAGTCACAGACATATACCGCGGTGGCGCATATACATCATTGCTAGGTCTCTATACATCATTACCAAAATCGATTCAAAGACATGTAGTTGGTTTCTTAATAAACAAGTTCTGTGGAGATGAAAAAATACTTGAAAATGCAAACAAGTGGCTAAGATCAAGAACAGGCAAGGAGGTGTTAGGAGTCCTAGAATATAGACAAGATCTCGACATAATGCCTGAGGATAGTCTAAACATATCTCCAAAGTATTCCGGAAAGATTGATATTGCCATTGTAGCATATCCATACATGTCGAATTTTAATGAATTTCATATGCTTAGATTTATAGACGATATTGCCATCAGATATGTCAGAACTCCACACGAGCTGGGTGAACCTGATATCATAATATTGCCAGGTAGTAGGAACGTATTCGAATCGTTGAAATACCTTAAAAATGTTGAACTTGATAGGAAATTGTATAAATTAGCTGGCTCCACACTAATCGTCGGCATATGTGGAGGATTTCAAATTTTATCAAATAGAGTATCTGATCCACATGGACTAGAACAGGGATTTCCAAGCCATATGGCTGGTCTAGGTCTACTAGATACAGAGTTTGTGTACGGCCTCAGAAAGACAGTATCACGTACAGTCGCACTAACTATTCCCTCAAATATAGTTGAAGGTGACTTAACTGTGCTAGGATATGAGATACATAGAGGTATTCAATTAAAATTTAGAAAGCCCCTATTTAGAATAGTTCAGAGAAATCGTGAGAATATGAAGTCGGAACTTGAGGGATGTGTAGATGAGAAGAATCTTGTTATTGGGACTTCTATTCACGAATCTTTATTAAATGTTAAATTTTTAAACAATTTACTTAAAAACATTGGCAAGAAAGTCCCTGAGGTAAATGTGTTCGACATATATCTTGAGTACTGTGATAAGGCTGTGACGTATTTTAGTAAAAGAGTCTACATAGAGAATTTACTCTAATGAGCAAGTGTGGACATTTCCTGCTTGTGTTTTATGGTGATGGAAAGGGTAAAACAACAAGTGCACTAGGACTGACGCTTCGTGTTGTAGGTCATGGTAAGAGAGTTCTGTTTATGCACTTCATTAAGAAAGACCTAGGTGTTGGTGAGTACTTAATGTTAAAGAAATTAGAAAATGTCAAATATGTAGTCCTTGGCCCTGGTCTTGGGGCTTCGCGTGATGTCATTATTGAATATGCATTGAAGGGTCTAGAACTTTCTATAAAATTAGCTTCTGAATTCAGACCTTTCTTGACAGTGTTAGATGAGCTAGGTGTCGTCGTTGTTAAACATGGTCTTGATATTAAGATTGTTATCGAGTATGTTGACAAACTCTTAGAGTACTCTCACGTCCTGGTGACGGGTAAGTACATGCCAAAGGAGCTTATTGAACGTGCGGATCTTGTGACAGAGTTTAAATGTATTAGACATTACTTTAGGTCTAAGGTTAATGAGCCTGTTGAGGGACTCGATTTCTAATGTTCTTCAATATTATATCCAGTATCAATGTGTAAGTTTTCTCTATGTCTGAGGCGTCTATGAGAATGTAATTTCTTAATTTTGATCGAATTAGGTAAAGTTCTCTTACTTTTTTCAGGAATTCTTTTATTTCAAATATTTCACGTTGTTTATATCTCTTTGATATCCTATTAACTAGTTCTTCAGGATCTACATCAAGCACTATTGTAAGGTCTGGCTGGGGCAGGTACCTGTTCAGCTCTTCGAGCCATCTGCAGTCAAGGCCCATGGCAGATTGGTACACTATTGTTGATTCGATGTACCGCTCCTGGAGCACTATGTAGCCTCTCTGCAGCTTCTCGAGAACGTCACCATACACGTGTAGGTACCTGTCCGCAGTGAAGAGTAGTGCATAGACGTGTGGTGGCTCCACCTTCTCCTTCAGGAGCCACGTACGTATGAGATTCCCAATCTTCGACTCTGTGGGTTCAGCTGTTGTGTATACTCTGTAGCCCTGCTCTCTTAGAGCTGTAGCAACTTTCTCAATTATAGTCGTCTTGCCAACACCGTCAGGACCCTCAAAGACTATCCACAACATGTCAACTCACTTTGTTTGCACATGCGTGCTCTCGGTACTTCTTAAAAATCAAGGGCATTGGACTGTCTCTCATGAAGACGTCCATTAATGTAGCCATAGTAGGCGTAGGCAATTGTGCAAGTGCCCTCGTTCAGGGAGTCTACTACTATCAGGCCGTTGCAAAGGATGAGAGACCAACAGGTGTAGTATTTGAGAAAGTTGGCCCATACACTATAAGGGACATAAAGTTCGTTGCCGCATTTGATGTAGACCAGAGGAAGGTTGGCAAGGATCTTGCAGAGGCGATCTTTGCACCACCCAACAATGCGCTCAAGATAACTGACGTTGCACCCCTCGGCGTCAAGGTCAAGCCAGGCGTCTTGCTTGACGGAGTTGCTGAGCAGCTGAAGAACACGTTCATACCTGTCACAGAGTCCACACTTGACGAGGTTGTGAAGGAGCTGGAGTCAACAAACACTCACGTAGTCATAAGCTTCCTACCAACAGGTGCGCAGAAGGCATCTGAGGCATATGCTGAGGCTGCACTGAGGGCAGGATGCGCATTTGTGAATGCAATGCCCGCAATGATTGCAAACCATCCAGAGATACCAAAGAAGTTCGAGGAGCGTAAGCTCCCACTGGCTGGCGATGACATACAGAACCAGGTAGGTGCAACAGTGCTACACAAGACAATCATACACTTGCTACACATCCGCGGAGTGAAGATAAACAACACATATCAGATAAACATCGGCGGCACTCCAGACTTTCTGAACCTGATGTATAGAAGAGAGCAGAAGGAGAAGACAAAGACAGAGGCAGTAATGAAGATGGCAGAAGGGCAGGAGTTTCCTGCATATATCGCACCTGTAGCATACATACCATTCCTAGGCAGCAAGAAGATCGCACACATGCTCATTGAGGCATCGGGACTTGCAGGAGTACCAATAAGAATCAGAGTTGATCTAGAGGTCTACGATCCATGGAACAATGCAGGAATAATGGTAGACGTGATAAGAATAATGAAGCTTGCACTTGACAGAGGCGTCGGTGGACCAGTATACAGCCTCTGTGCATGGGCATTCAAGAACCCACCAATACATGCGCCTCCTGAAGTTGCTAGAAGATGGGTAGAGGAGTTCATAGAAGGAAAAAGAGACAGATAAGACCTAGCCTAAAAATAGGTCAAGTGATGTAGCTCTAACAATATGTTCTTTAGCAAGTTTTTCAGCCCACTCAGGTAACCTCTTGCGTGTTATAACATACTCAACAAGTTCCTGCACTTTTTCACATATCTCTTTATCACGAACCTGCTCATAGCATATTTTCACTAGGTACCTGCTTCGAGCTTCGAACAATTTCTCGTCCATACGTATTTTCCTACACTCATGATCGTACGTGTACCCCCTCTCTAGATCCCTCAAGTGCAGATACAGGTGAGCTGCGGCTCTTCCAAGGTCCATGGGTCCTGAAGCAACGTACATGCCCTCATTACGTGCATAGCAGGAGTCTCTACCCATGTAGATGTTTGCCATGGTCTAGAAGCGTCTATAGCTGAGAGTCTGATAAAGATTTGACCAGTCAGTAGAGGACTAATATCTGTCAACTACCTGAAACATAGGGTAAACGTACTTATTAGAACTTATCTGTCTCGGACAGATGCTCACCTGTCTGATACTTGACCTTGTGACTGGGATGATGAGCAGTCTACTGTTAATATTGATAGTATGTTCAATATTGCTAAATCTAGTAAATAGAAAAAATAATGAACAGAAAGCAATATGCAGCATAGATAACTGTGATCCAATGTACGTATCTGTCATAGTCCCTTTTCGAAACGATGATATTGACCAACTACGTAAATTTCTTGAATCAATACTAAAACTTGACTGGCCTAAAGATCTTGTCGAGGTACTAATCGTAGATGATAGTGACGCTGAAGTCTATTTGAAAGTGCGAAAGCTTGTTAGAGAATTTGAAAATAGTCTAAAAATAAAGCTACTTCACAGAACCAGACCCACCGGATACAAAGCTGGGGCACTCATGTACGCACTAAAGCATGCCGAGGGGGACGTAATTGCAATATTCGATGTTGATACGCATCCGCGTCCTGATTTTTTGAAGAAGCTATGCATCTATCTGAGGTCAGGCTTCGACTATGCTCAAGCATTGACAAAATTCAGAAGTATAATAAATACAATATCGTCAAGAATAATATTAACGCAGGAGGAGTGGTTTAATAGAATAGTCTTAAGATGCTATAGAAGAGCCTTCATGATCCGTGGACACTCCTTCATCATATGGAGACACGTGCTCGATAGCGTAGGTTCACTAGATGTCCCACATGCTAGATTGACAGAAGATGTTGAGCTCACTGTCAGACTCAAACTCGGCGGTTTTCGTGGAGTTATAGTTAATGAGTTTCTAACAACAGGACTATCAGCACCGACATACGGTGCTTACCTGCTTCAGCGTGCGAGATGGGTCGTTGGGGGTCTAATAGTGCTATCGAGAAATTTGTTAAAATTATTGAAATCTCAAAAACTTGAGCTAAGTGAGAAAGTGGAATTCTTACATAATTATGTAAGTAGACTATGTGCATTAATGTTGTTTCCACTTTGTACTATGTCACTAACCTATTATGTATTCTCTACTGTGCCAGGCACGCTTTTGTATATAGTAATGATAGTTCTCTACTGCGTATCTCTCATATACCTATTCTTACTATGCACGGGAGGTAACTTAAGATTTTCTATAAAAGATCTACCTAATGCAATACTTTCAGCACTATTGTGGGCATCAACATCCCTATTCCTGATAGTGTATGCAGTAATATCGAGAAGGTGGTATGTGACTCCAAAATCTCCAGAATCTGCAAAAGGTAAGTCCCTCATAGTGGGACTCGCATATGCAGTATCCACATTATGCATAAGCAGCTTAGCAACATATGCCTCTCTTATGGTAGCATTTCCACTACTACCCCTGAGCATGTACTTGCTGATGAGCTCCATTCTGGGCCTTGTTCTAGCTATTGACGATCTAGTAGCGTTAAGGAACGTGAGATCATAGTAAAACTTGAATTTGTTTACACTACCTGTCCTTGACTATGCGTAAAATTATTGTACTATCAGGACCAGATGGTGTTGGAAAATCAACAATAATTAAAATATTGAAAACATACTTAATCAAGAGAGGTGAAGATGTCAGAACCTGCTGGATGAGAGGTTCTCACACATTTGCATGGATCTTAGGCAAGTTCTTAAGCAAATTTCCATCAATGAAAGGAACCGACAATCCTTACTTTAACATAAGAATTCCTAAAAACATTAAGAAAATCTGGCAAATTATTGAGACTCTATCAGGACTGCCATATATAATTGTTAACTATGTGTTAAGACCCAATTTTTGAATTCAATAAAATACACATAGGTGACCGTGGTCCTCTAGATCTTCTAGTATGGATCTCTACAACTACCAGAGACTTCAGTTTTATAAGATCTATATTTGGAAAATTCTTAATAGCACTTACATACAAGTACACAGTAACATTCGTGCTTTATGCACCTTTTGAAGTTCTTCGTAGAAGAAAGAGAGAACATACTGACATTTTTGTTCTTCTTCAAGTTGTAACCTACAATGTGTTACAGAAGATCCTCAACTTAGAGTGTGTGAACACTCATGGAGTAGAGCCCTACAGATCTACACTTTACATAGTTCGTCAGCTGTCGCAGGCGTCATCAAAGTTCAGCACCACGCAATGTCATCACTGTCCTTAATCTCTATAGTACTGCTACTTAATGTACATTTATGTGCTCTCCAACGCGTCACTTATGCACTTGCACACCATGTAAATGAGTGTTGAAATGGTGGCAATACTTTAAAAGCCGCCTCTTCGCGGTGAACCTTGACAGGAATGTCTGCAGAATCTTCAGGTGTGACTCGTAGAGACTTCCTCAAGCTCGCCATTTCAACAGGTGCTGCAATAGGCATTGCCGCAGCTGCCTTTGGCACAGGCGTCGGAGTAGGCTACGCTGTTGCAGAATCTCTCACAAAGGCTGTCAAAACTGTTGTTAAGACAAAGGTCGAGGTTCTGAAGATAAAGCCTGCATTCATATACATTGGCCCCATCGGTGACTGCGGCTGGACATTTGGACATGATAGAGGTAGAAGATACGTTGAGGAGCGCCTTGGCCCAATCTTAAACGGGACTGTATATGTCGAAAACGTGAGCCCTGTAAACCTCGTCTCAAAGGTTGACGATCTTGTACACCTCGAGAACTGTAACCTAGTGTTCACAACAAGCTTCAGCTTCTGGCAGCAGACTTGGGAAGCAGCAGAGAAGTATCCACATGTACTGTTTGGTCACTGCAGTGGTCTCCTGAAGATGGAGACTAAGACAGGGACAAAGGTTGCGCCACCAAACGTGTGTGAGTACTTCACAGACCTCTACGAGGCATACTACCTATGTGGAATACTTGCAGGTGCCATGACTAAGACAGGCAAGGTTGGGTACATACCAGCATTCATACTTCCTGAAATTAGAAGACACATAAATGCATTCACAATAGGCGTCAAGGTAGGTGCAGCACTTACAGGAAAGGATCCAGACAAGGTGCATGTCTATGTCACACCGCCGCTAGGTAACTGGGTTGCGTCGGATGAGGCTATTGACTCTGCCTTCAGTCAGATACTGTCAACAGGATGTGACGTGTTTGCCTTCACAGAGGATACTGCAAGACTAATTGCAAAGGCTGAGAAGTACTACAGGACGACTGGCAGGAGAATCTGGACGTTCAGTCACTACAGCGACATGCACATGTATGGACCTGACGTTGTCCTGAGCGGACAGCTGATAAACTGGGGACCAATGTACGAGGAGCTCGTAGTCAGAGCCTACATCGTGTTTGCATGTGCAAGACAGCTAATGAATGAGGGACTTGGCAAGGACAAGGCCTTCGAGGAGGCTCTACGCCTATGGACGGAGTGGCCGCCTGAGAGACCAAGAGACTACTGGTGGTCAATGCACCAGTCACACTACATCCCGCTGGAGCTGGACAAGGCATTTAGAGTAATTGGAGAACGTGTCGTAGGTGGAAAGACATTCAAGATGTATGAACCTGTGAACGTTGTAGACATATGGCCTCCACATCCAGCGGTTCCTGAAAACATTAAGAACTACGTACTGCTAGTGAGGAGGCTAATAATTGAGAATAAGCACGATCCATTCTGTCCACCAATCGGCATATATGACGAATATGGCAGATTGCGAAAAGTCGTTATTGAAGAAATACGTGACACAAGCGGAAGAGTAAGAGTGTATCCTGGAACCAGGCTAAGCAAAGACGAGCTATATCACATGGACTGGTTCGTTGAAGGTGTAGTACTTCTATAAGACAAACATGCCTCTTCTAGAACTGAAAGGTATAACAAAGAAATTCATACACACGGTAGCTCTCGATCACGTAGACTTCACGCTCGAGAAAGGTGAAGTACATGCTCTCCTAGGAGAGAACGGCGCTGGCAAGACCACGCTAGTGAACATAATATCAGGAGTGTACCAGCCCGACGAGGGCAAGATCTTCCTTGAAGGTCAGCAAGTAACCTTCCGCTCACCACGTGACGCCTACAGGAAGGGAATAGTCCTCGTTCCTCAGCATCCTGCACTTCCTGAATCACTCACAGTGTTCGAGACCTTAGCACTCTTCTTAGATGAGACTCCCTCGCGAGCTCTTCGACGCTGGGTTGAAGATAGGCTTCGAATGTTTAACCTAAACCTTGACCTTGACCGCAGAATAAGCAGACTGACTCCGTATGAGAAGGTTAAGGTTGAGATCGCGAAAGCACTTGTAGCAAACGCGAAAGTGTACATTTTCGATGAGGCAACATCACTCCTGGGGTACAGGGATAGAGAGTGGCTATATGAGACAGTGAGAAAACTTGCAAAGGAAGGAAGGGGCATAATATACATCACTCACAGGATCGAGGAAGTGTTCAACATCGCCGATAGAGTAACCGTACTAAGAAAGGGAAGGAAAGTACTGACCAAGTCTATCCATGAGGTATCCCGTGAGGAGCTTCTTGAGGCAATGTTTGGCAAAAAATTGCAGGAACAGATTGTTAGGAAAACATCATCGGGTAAGGAACCTATACTATCTGTAGCAGGGCTCACCGTGCTTGATGACCATGGCAAGGTAGCTGTTCAGGAAGTCTCTTTACAGGTAAGAAAAGGTGAGATCGTTACAATACTGGCAGCCCCTGGCTCAGGACACAGGGAGCTAATTGAGGCAGTTGTTGGTCTTCGTAGACCTGTGAAAGGACAGATAATCGTAGATGGTGTCGATGTGACAGGTAGAGACCCAGGCTACTTAAGAAAGCTCGGCGTAGCCTACATCCCTGATGATAGGCTCGGTCTCGGCGTAGCGCCAGGTCTCTGGGTCAAGTGGAACCTCATAATGCGCGATCTAGACAAGTTCACAGGAAAGTTAGGCATGTTTATAAGAGAACTTGATAAGGTTCTCAAGCAAGTCCTGACTAAGGTAGGACTTGACTCAAGTATTCTAAACGTGCCATGTGGCGAGCTTTCAGGAGGAATGATCCAGCGCGTAATTGCTGCACGTGAGCTATTTATAAGAGATGTGAAGCTCGTTGTTGCGCTCAACCCATTCTATGGCCTTGACTACGAGACTTGCAATGTCCTAAGGGAGACTTTCCTGATAATGCGCAGTGCAGGATGTGGAGTCCTAATTGCTACTGAAGATGTTGAGGAGGCCGCAAAGCTTGGAGACAGGATACTCATAATGAAGGAGGGCAAGATTGTGCAAGAGGTAGCAAGTGACAAAACTGAAGTACGTGACCTCGCACGTGCATTAGCATTGTGAAAATGCTGAAAATTAGAATTGTGAGAAGGGAAAAGACTTCGAGAAAATTCTATATCTCACTCACTATACTCTCAGTAGTTGGCGCATTCCTGATAGCTGGGTTCCTAATGATGTCTCTTGGAGTTAACCCGCTCCAGTTCTATGTAATATTTTTCAAAAGTTCGATCCTGACATCATGGGGTCTGCAAGTAACGTTGACTTACCTCATACCGATTCTCCTATGCTGTATCAGCGCAATAGTGTCCTACAGAGCTGCTCTATGGAACATAGGTCAGGAAGGTCAGTACATAATCGGTGCAATTACTGCACTTGGACTGGGAGTTTACATACTTCCACATGTTCCTGCCCCACTATCATATCTTATACTCATCATTGCAGGTGCAGTAGGTGGAGGCGTGTGGGCTCTCATATGTGCTGTACTTAGAGTAATCTCAGAGATAAATGAGGCTGTTACCACACTGCTGATGTACTATGTTGCTCTACAGATGCTCAACTACGTATGTAGAGTAGCTTGGAAGAATCCTGCATTTGTTGGCCATCCTGAAACTTACTCGCTTCCTCCACAGTACATGCTCAACATGTACACAGCGTTCGCAATTGCGATGGTCATAATGCTGCTTGCTTGGGCCCTCTTTGAGAGAACGAAGCTCGGCCTTGAGCTTGACCTACTGTCTGAAGGCTTCAAAATTGCGCAGTACAGCGGCATCAGACCGACAAGAGTCATATTATGGTCAATGTTCGTGAGCGGTGCACTTGCCGGCATCGGTGGCGCACTCTACTTAGCCATGGGATCTGGCTTTCTACAGCCCGAGTTCAGTGTAGGCTACGGCTTTGCCGGTATCATAGCTGCATGGCTCTGTGATCTGAAGATCCTATATGCTCCGCTGGCTTCGCTGCTTCTCGCAATGATGTACTCAAGTGGCCATGCGCTACAGGCATGTCTACACGTGTCCATTGACATAGTTAATGCTGTGGAGGGACTGCTACTGATGGCTGTGTTGACGGTGCACTTCTTCACAAGGTACAGAATTGTCATAGTACGAGAGTGAGAACATGATAGTTCAGGACATACTGAACTACCTGCTTCAGCTTGGGACAGTCTTTCTCTTAGCTACTGAAGGCTCACTAGTTGTTCAGCGTGCTGGCTTGCTGAACCTGGGAATTGAGGGCTTCTTTGCCATGGCGGCATTTGTGGCATATCTTGTGCAAGTCCTGACGGGGAACTTCGTGCTGAGCATGCTTGCTGCCATGGCTGTGGCAGTTGTCATGAACATGATGTTCACAGTCCTGACAGTGCACCTCAGGCTAAATCACATTGTTTCAGGACTCGCAGTTGCCATGTTTGGCGTAGGACTAGCATATGCACTAGGTCGAGGTCTTGTTCAGATTCCAGTCTACGTAACGTTGCCCACAGTCAACATATGTGGCGTGTATGTTGACCCTGTTGAGATAAGCTCGTTCATAATTGTGGGCCTGCTGTGGTACATGATATATAGGACGAAGCTGGGCTACAAGATCAGGATCGTTGGAGAGGACCCCTACGTTGCTGACATGCTTGGAGTAGACATAACGAAGGTGAGGTACATTGCAACATTCATAGAGGGTGCACTGGTCGGCGCAGCTGCATGCTACTACATTCTGGTATCTGCAGGGGCATGGAGCGAGGGAGTGACAATAGGCAAGGGATGGCTTGCAATAGTCCTAGCAATGATGGGACTGTGGGACCCAGTCTATGCACTAGTTGCAGTCTACACAATTGTCACAATAAGAGACTTCATACGACTCGTGCCTGGCATAGGCACGAACGTGTACCTACTAGAGGCAGTCTCCTACCTGATTGCAATTTCGATACTTGCAGCAGTCTCAAGGTACGAGATTAGGAAAAGAAAGAGAGTCAGCATACCTCTGGCTCTAGCAAAGGTTTACTCACGTGAAGAACGTGCAAGAAAGTACACATGACATAGGGAAATCTTTAAAAAACTAGAGTATAAGCAACGCCTTGAGGTAGAAAGCCCCGGTAGCTCAGCCCGGTCAGAGCGGCCGCCTTGTAAGGCCCCGAGGGGTACAGAGACAAGAGCCCCTCGGGGTCCAAGCCAGCGGCAGGTCCCGGGTTCAAATCCCGGCCGGGGCTCCAAATACCATTCTAATTGCGAGAATCCTCTACATCCGAATCCGGCTTATTAGCTAGATTTTTGTCACATTACCTGTGTCAGACGTGTCAAACGTGGAGGCAAGGAAGACAAGGTCTAAGATCGCTGGTTTCATCTTTGTAGCATGTATATTGATATGTACAGGTATTGGAATGATATTTGATAGACCAGACGTCGGTGGAGTGCTAGGTGTTGGTATAGGTTTTCTATTACTTGGAATATTCAAGTACTATGTACGTGTCATTAAGGAGCGTACAGTAACAATTAAGCCAATACTGGGTTCTGCACTAGCAGTTGTGTCAGGTATAGGATTCATTGTTGCTGGAGTTGCATTACTACTAAATTATGAAATACTGATTAGGTACATTGGAGCTATCTGGAGCATTGCAATAGGACTATTACTAGTTCTTTTAGGAATACACCTAGCCAAATGAGTACACCTATACAGATTCTAAAACAAGCAGGCATAGACATAGTATGGTTTGATAGTCTAGGAGCAAAATCAATGTGCATAACTGTAGATACGGGACAAGTAAAGATTATTATAGATCCAGGAGTCGCAGAAATGCAACCTAGCTATCCGCTTCCTCAGGAAGAGAAAATGAGATTACGCAAGGAGGCTCTACATAAGATATATGAAGCCTGTAGAGAATCTCAAATTATAGTAATAACACATTACCACTATGATCACCATGTGTTACCATCAGATCCTGACATACCTGACCCTAGTAAAATGTTTCTAAAAAAGAAAATAATTATGAAATGCCCAAACAAATACATAAATAATAGTCAATGGGAGCGTGCAAGACTCTTTATCGAACAGCTCTTAAAACTAGTTGGTAAAAAGCTTAGTGATTATCTAATTAAACCACAGGAACAGGATTTTGAAGATCCTTGTGAGAAGCTCAGTATAGCACTATCAAAAGATTTCGGAGACTATAACGAAAGAAGAAGACAATTACTCAGAGAGGGTAAGAAGTGGTTCACTAAGCTTAGCAAAGAATTATGGAGCTCCCAGCCATGGGTAAGTGAGATAAAGATTGATAATCTACTTGAACTATGTTGGGGGGATTCTAGAAAGTTTATCATAGACTCATGTGAGATATCTGTACTAGAACCATGGTTCCACGGTGTAGAATATGATAGGACAGGATGGGTTACTCCTCTACTGATCAAGAATAGGGGATTCACAATATTTTACACAAGCGACCTGATGGGCCCCATAATAGAGGACTACGCTGAATATATTGCAAAACTGAGACCTGACATTGTGATTCTTGATGGACCTCCAACGTATCTCTTTCCATACATGTTCAATAGGATAAACCTTCAAAGAGCTGTCAACAATGCACTTACAATAATATCATCTTGCCCACGATTAGTAATATATGACCATCACCTTCTTCGTGAGAGGAAATGGCGTGAACGTGTGAAGCCTGTTCTTGAGGAGGCAGCTAAGAGAGATGTACTATGTATGACAGCAGCTGAGGTACTTGGCAAGAAGCCTCTTATAGATTTATTGTAAATTCATTATGGAGGTGTTGGAAATACCTTATCAACAGGTAGCCTAAGTTTCCTTGCAACATCTGCAAGATGCTTAAGATACTTCATTAGGCCCCTATCCCTGCTTGACTTTATGTGATCTACAACAGCTTGCAGTATGGTAATAACATCATCGTAGACCTTTGGATCAACAGGATAGGGACTCCCATCCTTTCCACCAAGTGCAAATGCGTACTTCCTAGGATCGTGAGTCACAGGATCATTCCAATCTGCATATGTCGAGTATATCAGCTCAGCAATGAGCACAAGAGCGAGCAAGGTATTTGGTCCTAGACCTGGTGTGAGTAGTAGATCTCTAAAATTGTCGACGTTCTTAGCTCGTTCGAGAGCTTTCTCGTTTATGTTTAATTTAACGATCTCGTGAGCTCGCTCTTGGATATATGGGTTATAGTATGGTACATCTTTGCTAACATTATCAAGGTAATCAAGTATTGTACGAGTCTTAGTTATTGCCTGTTTTGCAATTAGTTTAACCTTATTGAAATCTCTAATAATTTTAACAGGTCCCTCCTGTACAAGATCTACAATTGTCTTTCGAACATTTTCGCTACGAGAACTTACTAGATTTAAGGCATATCTCTGCTTTATGCCTAGTATACCACTGTGTGGGTCTCTTATGAAAGTTGTTTCACACCACCAGTGGTATCTTCGTGCAAGTTTATTTTCAACATTCATTCCCTGCTGTATAATTGTCCATGAGCCATCCTCGCCAACAATCACCGCATGATGATATATCTGATATCCATCCTGAACAGCTGCATTATCGACTTTTGCAACAAGCCTCGAGGCAAGTTTCAGCTCATCCCTATCTATGTTAAATCGGTCAGGAAGTCTATCAATTTCTTCAGGAACCTGAAGAGCACGCTTTCCCTTTCCTCCAAGCACTAGTATGCCCACATCAGCATCCTTCAGAGCCTCTCGAAGAACCGCAGTCGTTATTGTTGTACTTCCTGAACTATCCCAGTCCATCCCAATTATGTTATTAAACGCCTGAAAGAACACAGGATGACTAAAACGACGTACAGTCTCACGAACACCAAATTCCTCAACCATTATAGAAACTATCAATCGACTAAGCTTCTTCATACGCTCAAATAACCAACGCGGAACAACACCATCATGAAGTGGCAAATCTGCAAAACCTGCAAGACTCATCACTACTACACCTACAAAATACTCGTCTAGCCCCTGCACTAATAAACCCACGACTCAAGTAACAGACCCAAAGTATAGACAGGCAGCATGCTACCACAATTAAGAAATGATGAACAGTCCGGTAGCTGAAACATGATGACCGCTAGGTACGCTGAA
>CAYPXK010000048.1:0-20572 GCA_964414695.1 uncultured Thermoproteaceae archaeon
GTTTACGAGATTCTTTAGTACATCTTGTTCAAACTGTCTAATATATGCTTCAAGCTCTGTAGGCAATGTCTGCAGCTTAACAATTCTCTCATGCCCAAGGATCTTTAATTTAAGCTGCTTAACATTATGTGATAGAACTGACTTAATTTCTTTTAACTTAGATATAACAAACTCGCGTGCAACCTCGGGACTGTATGGTCGTAGTGTGCCGTTTATCTGTATTAGAAGACCACGTAGTCGACATAGCTCAACGAGGTCTCTCTCCCTAATCTCACGCCATAGATGCGTTGGAAATAGTCTCCTTATCAGACGCTCGAGCTCGCGTGCTGATATACGCTCAACACCCCTCTCAACAAGGTACCTATATAGACCCATTTCAGGTACTGAAATTCCCACCTTACCATCGGGCTGCCTAAATACTTCAGGAATGTCTGAGCTTACCTCACCATTTATCCAAGCCTTAACTATGTCACGCAGGGCACTTGTCTTAGATTCTCTACCTCTTCTAAGTCCAAGGCAGAGATTTCTTAGCACAATATTGCGGACATTTTGCATGAAATTGTTTATACAACCTCTCACTTCATCATAAGACGCTACGAATCCTCTATACTTCTCAACATCTCCTAGACCAGCATTTCGTAACAAGTACCCTATTAGAGCCCTTCTATACCTCTCTATGCTCGACGAATCTATTATAACAACATTCATAAAGTCTCTTCTGCTAAATATAGGCAATTTCCACTCACCGCTCTGTAGCTTTTCAACAATATCGCCACCAAGCTTCATGTTAGGCGAGTATAGTATCACATGCATTACATCGTATACAATATCCTCATTACCAACCTTTGCACCTGCATTCAGTATGAAATCATTTACTATCTTGACTAAAGACTCGACATCTTTCTCATCCTGTACGTGTGCAAATACTACACAATGTCTTAAATCAAGATTCTGCAGTGCACAGCTTATTACATAAATTCGATCTCTAACCTTCTGCACAATTGCGGGCTTCCCAATGAATGCCTCAACGAACAACTTTGCAAAATCCAATGGTCTAGTGCATGTTTCGTAGACTTTTCTAATTATTTCCTTAGCCTTATCTCTCTCCTTACTGCTGTCACTGCAAAACACTGTCCTCGATGTTAAAATATAGGCCTCGTAAGTGCTAAAATCTGAAGGTATCTCAACATCTGCATCAAATATTGCATAGATGTAGATTTTGCCTTTCTCAAATCTTGTGAAATAGTCATCTATTAAAAGCGAGATACTTCTAGGATCATCTGCCTCGATAGGTGATAGACCATGTTCGACTCTTATTCTATTGAACTTATCTAGATCATCTACACGTAGTTTAACTATTTTTACTTTTTTCAATATTCCAGTCCTTGCTAAAGCCTCAACTATCTTGTCACCATCACCTATTTGAGACTTTATGAAGTCCAGTGTAAGTGGTATTGGACAGAGTTCAAATATTGCATGTACCTTTCCAACATTTTCGTCTTCGTGTAATTGAAGCACTTTATAACATTTTTCAACTATGTCCTTGACAAGCTGGTACTCCTTTGAAAGTTCCTTAAGAAATCTTAGATATACTTCCAGATCAAGTTTTCCTGACTTGAATACCTCATCGAGTAGCTTTGCCACATGCTTTATGAAAGTTCTTGGAGACGGTGTAGATTTTTCAATTAAGGATAGTATATAGTAGAGCGATGCTACATACTCAAACTTCAACGGATGCAGTGGATCTAGCTTGCCTTTTGATATCTCACGTAATCTTCCTGGTGTTGATGCTGCTCTAAATTTCTCTTGAATTATTCCATCTGCCATCCATAATGGTAACCCGGAGGGAAGTACAATTTCTTTGTATATTCTTCCTATTGAAATATCGAAGATGTCAGGTACAACGCTTTTAAGAATTCCATAATATGTCTGGGGTGTTAGCGCAACAATAATTAATATGTTTTGTAGTTTCTCAAGTTCTATTCCAATCGTTTCATGATATTGACGTGGCTCAAGCAGTGCTCTTACTGTTGTACATAGTTCAACAAGCACTCTCTCTATTTCACGCCCATCACCAGCTATGTCACGCATTGCTATAGCTCTTGTTAGTTCATCAGCCTCGTCGATTATCAGGATGAGCGGCTTTCTCTCTCTCTTTCTCAGTACGTTAATTATGTGTCTTGTAGATAGCGAGAAAGTGAGAGGTAGGCGAGCTATCTCAACCTTTAAGCCATACTTGTCACGTATAACTGTTGTGAAATAGTCCAGTAGCTCAGTCTTTCCCCATCCATACTCACCAACTACCACAACCAGCAAATTTTCATTCAGTCTCTGCGTTAACAGGAGCTCAACAGCCTTCAGGAGCTCACTCAACTCACGATCAAAGCCTATGGGTCTCGAAGATCTGCTAATTTCAGGGACTCCACTGTACGTAAGTGGAAAGTATCTAAATCCAAAGTACTCCAATGTCTTCTGCATCAGGACTCAGGAAACAGGAAAGGGAGCTAGCTTTTAGCTGAAACGTATATTTTACATGATGACATCAAAATACATAGAGCTTGCACGTATACTCATTCAGGAAGTTGAGAGAAATCTCCAGCAGGTACAGCCAGGGCAATACATTTACTACAAGCAGATACTCATGTACACACTGTACGCACTTGGCTACGCCATCGATGCACTTGTTGAGTCAAAACTTCGCAAGAGACCCATAGGTCACGGAGATAGAATTCACTACCTAGCTGAGATAGGGAGAACAGATCTCAGAGACTTATATCAGAACCTCATAGTAATGGTATTTTCAAAACTTGAGACTGTCATGGAACTTAGACTTGAAGATCTAACAAACATAGTTCATAAAGTACGTGAAGTGATTGATAAAATATCCGAAGAAGTGTCGCAGACTCAGCATGTCTAGGTCTCGTCACTGCCTCAGCCTAGAAGGGTCTCATCATTTGACTTGAGTGATGTAGCGCTCCCACTTCCTAACTATGGTATAGTCAGATAACCCTAGCTTAATTAACCTCCAGGGAACATCCTCACCCGGTCTAAAATTACGGAACACAATACTTTTCAGGACGCTTGGGTATCTAGAGAACACTCTACGCCAAAACGCACGACTGAGATTACTTCCTGAAAGTTTAGAAATTTCAACAAGAACTCTACCTATACTACGATCTCCGAGAGACAGTAACATCTGCGCATACGCTAAGTAAGGATCATACACAACGTGCCTTACGCCAAGCTTATCAACAACATAGTCTATCCTCTTACTGACAGACTCTAAATCTAGCGGAACCTCGTATTGCAGTGGTGTGTGCGGTTTTCTAACCCAGGGGTTTACATTGACATAAATTTCAAGATTTGTCTCTCTCTTGATAGTGTTTACTAACTTTACAATTTCATCTAAATCTTTCTCAGTCTCACCTGGAAGTCCTATAATGAAGTATAGTTTAAGTTCCTTAATACCAACCTTCTCAGCACGCTTAGCAAGTTCTATAACATCTGAATCTGAGAAATCCTTACCAAGTGCGAGCCTTATACGCTCACTCGACTCAGGAGCAACGGTAAGTGTCTGCTGCCTACATTGCACTAACAGATTTAACATATCGTCATCAAGCAGATCAGCCCTCATCGATGGTAAACTTATGCTAATGTCAAAGTTATTTAACAAGAACTCTAATATTTTCTTACACTCAGGATGAGACTGGAAAGCAAGACCAATAATAACAATCTTATCAACAGGACAGTGCTCTAATCCCTCCTCAACAATCTGTTTTATTATATTAAAACTTCTAAAACGAAATGGAAACTGAACAAGAGTCTCCATACAGAAACAGCACAGAAATGGACAGCCACGAACAACCTCAAGATAGAAAGCTTTGCCAAATACTGGAGTATATCTCTCTGGTGCTTCAAGTGTCACAATTTGCCGTGTCGGATATTCATAGTGATCGAGTGGTTTTGCAATAGCCTTAGTAACAAAATTTGAATTGTTAACCAGGTCAGGTATGTACACACCTTCAATAGATGCTACACTATCTTTCCATTGTTTACTATCTTTATATTCGTAAATTTTTTCAAGTACTTTATGTAATACAGGCTCTGCCTCACCAATAAACGCTAAATCCACAATCTCAGCCAAAGGTTCAGGATTAGCGGTGATGCATGGCCCTCCAACCGCTATTATAGGGTACTCTTCACCTCGTCTTGCTCTAAGCGCAGGTATGCCACTTTCCTCAAGCATTCTTACAATATTAACGTAATCAAGCTCGTAGTGGACAGAGAAGAGAACTATATCAAACTTCGAGAGATAAGTCCCTGATTCAATACTACGGTATGGTCCGCAGCCCTCCATTACGACTCTTTCTGCAATTATGAAGTCAATACTATTGAGATAGTGATAGAGCAGGTGAATGCTCAGTGAGGACATTGCTACCTGATAAGTTGATGGATATGCAATAGCTACCCGAAGTACTCCAGGTCTGTACTTCTTGTGTATGACGTTTTTCTCAACTATGTCTAATTTCTGAGTACTGCCGTGATAGGGAGACCCACGGAGTTGGGTACGAGACCTCTCACGTATTACCATTACGTGTATTCACCCTTACTTTAAGCACGACAAGTGGTTGATTACTTCTTGCAATCTCCACAGCCTTCTTGAGAAGTTCTAGCTTCATCAAGTCAGGTCTATAGGCAGCTATTGACCAAGCTCTGTCCCTGCCGTACCTATTTATTAGAGACATGACCGTGTTCTTCAGGAGATAGTCACTCACGATGTCTAAACTACATATCTCGCCGACCTCTATCAGTGCACAGATTGCGAGACGTCTATAGTAGTCGACGAGCTTCTTGTTGACCTTATTTAGAACATCCTCAGCTGGCTGAAACTCGCTGCGTTGCTGATTCTGCTGTTTCTTATCTGTCTCAAAGATTATCTTAACTCTCTGTCTCCATTTGAGGAACCACCATGCAGTCCACTCATGTATTACTCTTCTCAGCTTATGCTCCTTGTACAGTATTATCTTGCACAGTCTTGCGCGGGCCTTGTTCTCGTCAAAGTTAAGTCGACTGTAGTATCCCATCTTGGTCATTGCGTAATGCATGAAGTCACCTTGGGCACATTTTGCAAGAAAGTCCAGCTCAAAGGCATCCTCGACTGGCACATCAAGTTGCTCAAGCTCCTGTTTTACAATTTCGTATATCTTCTTCTTATCAAAGTCCCTGCTGCGTAAATAGTCAAGATAATACGACATGGAACAGACCTCGTTGACTAAAAGGCTAAATGTTTTATAAGCGTTTACGGCTTACTAACTCTCTCTATTAAAAGACTGATGAGTAACGAAAATGCATAGTCCAGAGATAATACGGTACTTCTCAGTATCTTCAGTCTCTCTCTCAGATACTGTACAACCTCCTTGACCGCACGTTCACTGATGCTGAAGTTTGGACATTCCCTGTAAAGCACGTCGACGAGTAGAAGACCCTCAGCCGGCGCCGAGGGAACAGTTCTCCTCACCTTGAGCTCTATGAGATCACGCACATAATCTATACTTAATCTACCTAAACCAACTTGTACCAGAGTCCATACTATTTTTCTAATCATTTTATTTCTAAACCCTTGACCCACAAACTTGAACATAATTATGTTACCCAAGTGCTGAACCTCTATGGAATATATTGTAGTTACAGGACTCGCATCCTTATCAATTATTTGAAAGTTAGAGAAATCATGAGTACCCTCAAAGAGCTTTGCACATTTCCTCATAAGGTCCACATCTTCTCCCTCATACTCTTTCAGGTACACGTACACTCGAGCATATGCTGACCTCGCACTAAAATTATCAGGAACCACAGCGGCAGCCCATACCCTAACTGCATCAGGTAACACAGAGTTAAGCTCTTCAGGACGAACAAACCTCGGCAATGTTACAGCAATCACGTTCTTCAACGCTGATACACCTGGATCTGTCCTTGAGGCACAGGTAAAGTCTAGAGACTCAGCATCAGGAAGGTCAAGCACCTGTCTGAAAGCTCTCACGAGGGTCTCATACACTGACCCTGCACCACCCATGAAGCCATTGAACTTCGTACCATCGTAAAATACTGCGTATGCTACCCTGACCATCGACCTCTCTAAGGGTCATCTACCCCAGGATTCATCACTTCTCAGTTGGCATGTCACTAATCATCCCCAGTACTGTACTATCCTAAGTCTTCTTAAGCTTATTTAGTACCTCCTCGACAGCACTAACGAGGCCTTTGTATTCTTCACAGTTCTCGGCTGTGTAGACCGTTATATTACTGCCCTGCACTTCGCCATTGACCTCTCCTTCTAATATTGATTCAATAGTTGAGTATACTCTCTGAAGTTCCCTCAGCACTTCAGGAGGGGCATTCCAGATCCCCCTCATTGCAGCCTCAAGTAGTCTCCTGGCAATTTCCTCGAGTGCAAACTTGTTCTCGCTCGTGAACCATCTGCGCATCTCCTCGTCCAGAACGTAGGTCTTCGCGATCTCTGTGAAGACCCAGTCAGGTACCTTACCTGTAGTTGAGGCCCATCCATATAGGTGGAGTATCTTTCTGCTGATTTCGCTAGCTCCTGAATAGCCGTGTTTCTGCATTTCCTTAATCCATCTTCTATTGAGCAGCTTTGCCCGTACGATGCGCTCAATCTCGAGTCTTATATCACGTACCTCAATGTTCGTTATGTCTGTCGTATCTATCTGCACAATCTCAACATCACGACCTGTCACTGCACGCACTGCTGCATGAAAGCCTCCGTGGTAAGCAAAGTAGCAACAGCATCCTAGTATATCATGTTCATCGCTTGGATGATTACGTGCTATAACTTCAACGTTCTTGACATTTAGCACCAGTGCATCACTTGCAGGTTTTCCAAAGCTTCTCAGTGTGTATGCGTATGAGCTCCAGCTAAGCCAGACCTTTCCTAGATCCTCCCTTGAGGACCAGGCAGATGCTTCAACGGCATAATTCACACCAGCACCATATGCGCCAGGAGGCTCTGCAAATACGCGACATGCTGCAAGTTCTTCAGCTTCCTCTTTATTACGGCCTAGTTCGAGCAGTTTCTTCAGATTCTCAGCGTAATGCTTCTTAACGAAGTTCTTATCGATAGGCTCGTCAAGTTGTATCACCTTACATACGGCCTTATTGATAAGTTCTATATAGTTTGGCAATGTGTCTCTTACAATTCCGCTAATCCTAACAACGACGTCGATTCTTGGTCTGCCAAGTTTCTCTAGAGGAATTATCTCGAGGTCGACAACAGAGCCATCGCGACCCCACACTGGCTTGACTCCCAGCAGATAGAGGACTGTTGCTAACATCTCCCCATCAGCCTTGTAGGCATCTATACTCCACAGGACAATGCCGACAGATTCAGGATACTTCCCATGCTTGTCCAGGTAGCTTCTCAGTAACGCTTCACCACATTTGACGCCTATCTCCCATGCCGCTGGCGTGGGTAAACCTCTGGGATCTACAGCGTAGAAGTTTCTACCTGTTGGAAGAATCTCAAACTTCCCCCTTGACAATGCTCCAGAGGGACCCGGCTCAACAAAATGACCCTCAAGACCATGCTCTAGCCCCACTAGCTCGTAATGTGCGGACCTTATCCTGTCAACAAGGTCTAGAGCCCGAAGAAAGACGTCAACAGCTTTTCTAAGCTTCTCTCGATCAATTGTCACTAACGCAGTTCTCGAGTCCACAGATTCTAGAACACGTCTAGCCAGCTTTAAGCATTAGCACCATGTGACGTAATAAGTAATAAGAGGACAAGGTACTACTATGGTGAGACGTGTCGGTAGTGGCGCAGAAATTAACCGTGACATACCCGGATGGAACAAGGGCATTAAAGGAAATCGACCTCGAAGTTCCCTCTGAAAGTGTCGTACTGATACTAGGAAGGTCTGGAAGTGGAAAGTCTACACTAGGTAAGACAATTGCAGGAATAATTCCACATCTCGAGAAGGCAAAAGTCACAGGAACGTTAGAAGTAGATCACATAGATCCACGAGAAACTCCTATTGAAGACCTTACAGAACATGTAGCATATCTCGCACAGTCCCCCTATGAACAAGTAATATTCACCTTCGCAAAAGACGAGATAGAGCTCATAACTACAATACGCAGAAGTACAAATATTAAATATGTAGAAGATTTAGCTAAAATGCTAAATATAGAACACATTATTAATAGAAGAACAAACGAACTGTCAGGTGGGGAACTTCAAAAGTTGCTCATATTATGCATATTATTAACAGGTTCGAAAATAATAATACTTGATGAGCCTCTCGCGCATTTAGACCCGGCGTCCTGTAGAGAGTTTCTTAAAGTAATTAAGATGCTGAAGAAGGAAAAGAGAACTGTAATACTTATAGAACACAGGTTCGAGGAGTTGACACCTCTTATAGACGATAATGTCATAGACCTCGTGATATTAATTGATAATGGTAAGAAAGTGCTTGAGTGCGAATCCAGTACACTTATTAACTACGTTGACATTTTATATAAATGTGGCATAAGAATTCCTGTGAACATAATCCTCTATAGATGTCTGAATCTCAGAGCCTCGTCTTTCAGTGATGTTGAAGTTTTTAGCAGTATTGCATCCTCAATACATAATTTTGATAACGTAGATGATGTCAGCGTAGATTCCAACATTATTCTACAGGTTGAACATCTTTACGCTGGTTATCAAAGGATGCTGAAAGGATTTTCCAAGAGTGTCTTATGGGTTCTGAAGGATGTATCTCTTGTAGTTCACGAAGGAGAGATAGTATGTGTTGCTGGTCCTAACGGTGGTGGAAAATCTACATTACTACTTGCTGTGATTGGTGAGGTTCCATACACTAAGGGGCTCGTGAAAATTTGTAATGTCGACATCAGGAAGATTAGGAGAGGAATTGCTGGACTCGTGATGTACATTCCTCAGAATCCTGATCTCGTTCTTGTACATGAAACTGTGAAGAAGGAGGTTGAAGTACGTGCAAGGTTTAGAGCAAGGTCTAGGCTGGAGCTTGATAGAATTGTAAATTCAATTCTTAGAGAACTTGATCTTATAGATTTAGCACATAGGAATCCACAGTCTCTCTCACGTGGTCAACGATTCAGGGTAGCGATAGCTGCTGCAATAGCTGCAGAGCCAAAGCTCCTTCTCCTAGATGAACCAACAGTTGGTCAGGATCAACATTGTATTGAGCTGCTTGGGGAGCTTGTGAGAAAGTATGTTAGAGAAAACAAAGCTGGCGCAGTGATTGTTACGCACGATGTTAATTTTATATTGAATTACTCTGATACACTAGCAGTCATGAAAGAAGGAAGGATATTAAAAGTTGGGAAGACTTTAGATGTTGTTAGAGATAGAGATCTCATGCTTTCTTGTAACATAGTCCTTCCTAGATATGTTGAGACAATGTTTGAATTTAATATAAGTGCCAGACCGAGAACACTTGTAGCAACAGTATGTAGTTAATTGTGTTGACCATGCTCAATAGATTAAATATTATAACACGTCTTGCACTACTCCTAAGCTTTAACATCTTAGCGCTTAGTTTCGACAAAGTTAGAAATTTAGTTGTACTTACATTGGCGAGTCTTGTTATATGGGCACTGTCACGTCCTAACATTGATAGAGTAAAGTTTACACTAATTGTAGTAGTTCCAACAATATGGAGCTTCGTACTTATGCAAGGAATGTTCTATAGTGCAGAACCTAAGACTGTGTTACTTGTATTAGTGCCACCCTCGACTCCTGTAATTGGCTGGTTAACAGGTGGCATATACATAATATATCAAGGCCTGATCTATGGTCTAGTGCAGTCACTAAGAATGGTCTCTGTACTTCTTCTTGGCCTCGCAATAGCATGGTCGTCCAGTGAGACCGAGATTTTCAAAACATTTATTTATTATTTAAGGAGCATTAAGATAACTATAGCGACAGGTATAGCAATAAAATTCCTTGATGTATTTGTTAATGAGTTAAGAACTTTAAAGACTGTACTAAAGATACACTCGAAATATAAATTCTTTAGAAAGTTAACACAGATTGTATATGTTATGTCGACTCAGATGATACGAAAATCATACGTGGTGACACTTGCAGTGCTTAGCAAAGGACTTACTAAGGTTGATACTAAAAGATTAGAGAGGCCTCCTCTTACAATTGTGGATAAAGCTATCATAGTATCTACGCTGGTACTTGCCTCAATTATAGCAATATTGAAAATACTGACAATACTGTTCCTTTATGGAATATTGTACATACCCTCTCTAGGATACTTGTATAGATGGGTCTTAGACAATATCTGAGGGTAGTAGGTACAGGATTGCTAGCACTATTATTACTGTAGTTGTTAACGATGTTAAAGTATCAAAAACAACCCACTTCAACGCCGTCCTGAACCCAAACAAGGAGGCTCTATAAGGCAGGAATTGCCTGAAGTACATTACTGGCATTGTCACAATCTGGCCAGCAAATATTGCCAATAGCGTTTGCTTGAGTGTAAGAAGGCCCTGTGTATAAAATGTGCCAGCAGTATATAATGCTGCTAGGAAGTTCATTAACTGTACAACTATAATAGTAACCATGTACTGATTAAAACCAACATGTAATAGTGCTGGTTTCAGTAAATAGCTCAGATACTGGAATATGTTCAGCAATGCTAACAGGATTATTGCTGCTGTTACAATTACGAGTCTAATAGCTATTCGTTTAAATATCTTAAATGTCTTACTTAGAGACCTTTTAATTATTTCCTGGGCTGTTAATTTACTTTCTCTAATTTTTGGGCAGTCTATGCTCGACCTTTTGGCTGTGTGTATTATTTTGAATTTTTCACTCAAGGCAGTCTTAACGTATGTTGCATGTATGAGTAGTCTAAGGAAGGCACGTGAAAGTGCCAATACCGCATATATCGCACCGGCCAGTGGACCCAGTACTGAGAGAGCTACAGGTATTCCAAATCTTAATGTATCACATATCTGAGTCAGGGGGGACGATAGCAGAAGAACAGGATATACATCCTCCGAGCTTATCCTGTGATCCTCCATCACTTTTAGCAGTGTGGCATAGCCCAGTGAGGGACCTATGAGGCATAGACTTAGACATAGCACGTATTCTTCAGGAATCTTAACGAGCTTGCTGACCGGCTTTATGATGTTAATCAGCTTGCTGAATAGGCCGAGCTCGGACAGCAAGTTCACTATAAATAATGTTAAGAATATCAGCACTAGTACTTCACACATGAACTTAGGCAAATAGTATACTAAGTTCATCTCCGTCTGCTGAAGAGACATCTCAGGTTTCCACTGTGAGGCTTTTTATATAAGAGACTATTCAAATAGTACTCGATAACCCATGCGGGAAGCATTGCTCTACAGACCACTTGGCGATGGTAGAGTAGAGTGCACTGCATGTGCAAGACGATGTAAGATACCACCAGGACTACATGGATTCTGCGGCGTTAGATGGAACATCGGAGGCAAGCTCTACCTGATGGTGTACGGACTACTGTCAGCAATCGCTGTTGACCCCATCGAGAAGAAGCCACTGTACCACTTCAACCCAGGCTCAATGGTGCTGTCAGTCTCCACCTTCGGATGTAACTGGATGTGCAAATTCTGCCAGAACTACGACATTAGCCAACGTAGACTACTCGAAGGCTATCACGTAACTCCTGAAATGCTTGTTGAACTAGCAATAACGTATGGTGCACAGGGAATAACGTACACGTACAACGAGCCAACAATATTCATTGAGTATGCTCACGATGCAGGAATACTGGCACGAAAGCACGGGCTTTTCAACACATTTGTTACAAATGGATACTTCACCGACGAAGCCATCGACCTTCTATCAAAGTTCCTAGATGCGGCCACTGTGGACCTGAAGGGAAACGGTGATCCTAAGTTCCTAAGGAAGTTCTCAGGCGTCCCTGACCCAGAACCAATATTTCACGCATTACAGGAACTTAAGAGAAAGGGCATATTCGTAGAGATAACAGACCTCGTAGTTCCAAAATATGGCGATGACCTTGAACAGGCCAGAAAGCTGTGTAGATGGATAGTTGACAACCTCGGCCCTGAAGTCCCTGTTCATTTCCTGAGATTCCACCCTGACTACGAGATCCTCGACCTACCTTGGACACCAATCGAGACTTTAGAAAAACATGTCAAAATTGCTAAAGAGGAAGGTCTTAAGTATGTTTATATTGGTAATGTTCCTGGTCATCCATTTGAAAATACTTACTGTCCAGAATGTGGAAAAATTGTAATAAAGAGATATGGCTTCGACATACTCGAAGTTAATTTAACAGAAGATAACAGATGTAAATACTGTGGTCATAAGATAAACATTGGAGGAAAAGTATGGCCTACATGGAAACTGGAGAATAGATTCAGGTACATACCGATATCATCACTAACGAGATATGTGAGAATAGACATTACTAGTATTGCAGGAGGACAAGGTAAACCTATTGGAAAGATGTAATCAGCTGAGGGGGATACTCTTCATCCATTCGCCTGGGGCTAATTTTCATCATCCAGTCACTTAACTACTCGAGAGAAGTAAAATACTTTCTTTCATGACGTAAGATTCAAGATTCATAAGTTTCCGTACCTTGTCTTCAGTTGCTCAACATAGTTTATTACTTCTCTAATTATTTTCACAAGCTTGTCAGGGCTGAGCGGTGCAAGTATTAGATTTGCGAAGATTTTAGCAGCTTCCTCTGTAGATTTCTTTTTCAAATGTTCAGGTATCACGATTTGTGGAATGACCAAGGGAACTGGCGATATTTTCTTAACAAACTCTATCAATATGTTCATCAAATTTTCATAAGTATCTATACTCAGTGTCAGTAATCTAGCAATAAGCTCCTCAAGATCCTTCCTGATCTGTTCGGGTGGTATACTCATGCTATTTATCTATACCTATACAGGTTTAATTAAGAAGTATGGTTAACATCGAGATATCGAACACTATAGAAGATCCCAGTCAACTTTTTCACGTGTTGCAACAATTTTCTCAAGCTCAAGCAACATGTCCAGAGTCCCCAGGTAGGTAAAGTCGTGAAGATAGACCTCTATCTTATCGACATGTTTCCACAGTTGGAAGTATGTAAGTATCGTACGAGAAGTCGGGTGCTGCTGCAGCAGTGTCCTTGTTATATCTGTTCCCGTTATTAGCGGATTAGCACATGGTAAAATCACTATTGTAATGTTATCCTCAGGCCGTATTACAAGGTCTTTGACCTCCTCCTTCCTGTACATCCTGTTTACTATGTCAATCTTAGGGACTTGAGCACGCACAATAACAGCTTCACGAGCAACATACCCAAGTGCATCTCTTAGACTCACAGCAGGATGTGTGTGACCCATGACGAGTATGTCTGCTTCAGCGAAGTCCCTTGGTCTAGGCTTTGCATTACCATGAAGTAGAAGTGCGCACTTTCCTGTTGTTAAATGTACAAGAATGCCGCGAGACTCTATAACTCTTATATTTTTGCACTCGGTCTTCTCTACAAGTTTGTCTATCTTACCATCATGATTTCCTTGAATTAATACGAGGGACTCTACATGAGATGCTAAATTTTTTAAGAAATTTATAACTTCCTTAGCTGTCTCAATTGCAACTGGTATCTCATGCTTAACATCCCCGAGAATTATTATCGAATTTACATGTTCTCTCTCAGCAAGATTAAGAATGTGTTCAATAATTCTAGAGGTCTGTCTTGGAACACGTACACCTTTTATAACTAATTCAAATTCGTATCCAACATGCGTGTCCGCCAGCAACAATGCACGACCGAACTCCTCTGTCTCCATAATGACAGGAGCTTCCGGCAAAGGCATGGTTTTACACGAGCTTAGTCTCAACCTCCTTACTGAATACTATTCCAAAATACTTGCTTATCGGACAACTTCTAATACAGTTTTTACATTTATCACACTCCTCTGGAGCCATTATCACAGGATGATCATCAAGTTTCAATATTCCCTTCTTGCATGCTTCTACACACTCACCACATTTTATACAACAATGTGTGAGAGCAATTATCTTGAAAATTGTCTCAGCGGTTGATTGACATATTTCTAGATCTCGAGACCATACAGATACTCTACCTGACTTACTTATTGTTATTATAGAAATTTTTGACAATATCTTTATCGAATCTTCGCTTTCTTTAATTTCTCCTGGTATTACATGTATAAGGTCTTTAATTTTCTCTAGGTCAAGCTGAGAAAGAAATAGTACTACAAAATCAATCTTTGCCTCATTATTTACTCTATTGATAGTTACACTCTGAACATTTACAATACCTTGAGCAGAGGTTACATCAAAACTTACACCTATGCTTTTGAGATAATTCTGAAAATCTCCTGGTAATGCAAATCTCCACCTCCATAGACCATATCGAACCCAGTGTTCAGGAAGCTTGTACTTTCTTCTAAATCTTCGAAGCTTATCAATCCACCATGACCACTGTTCAGGATGTACTTCCTGAATTATCTTCATCTCAGCTATACGCAATGTGGGACAGATAAAACATCCAATTCTCTCAAACCCGAGTAAGTACAGCTCATTTACTGGAAGTCCCTTATCAAACAACAGTAACTCAACCTCAAGTGCAGTCCAATCGTACATTGGGGACACTATGACATCAGCAGGGTTAGGACCAACAACAGGTGCCTCATATCCTGCTAACGCACGTTGAGGAGACTCAAACATTCTCTGACCAGTTATACTGATTACCTTTCTACTACCTGCAACAGATTTAATATACTTCTTGAGTGGAAGTAGCTTACACACAGTAGTACACCACCTAAAATCACGTGCAGGTGGACCAAATATATCTAGAAGTTTTTCAAATGTTTTTCTATCAGCCGATACGTACTCTATAGGCAAGATTTTGCTGAGCTTATCTATTACGTTTAGAGTCTCAGGAAGTTCGAAACCTGTGTCACAATATACGAATTTTCTTACTCCAACAACATGTGCTAAATATGCAACAGCTGTGCTATCTTTTCCTCCCGAGCATGTTACCATAATGAAGTCACTTGCATACTTCTTTACAGTATTTGATATTATACTTAGCGAATTTTTCTCTAAAATTTCTAGTGTCTTCCTATTAGCTTCGATGACGTCTCTTATCGATGAAGGTTTATTGTCTATCTGTACATCTTTTATTTTTCCAAATATTTTAACGATCTTAAGTTTCTGACCTCTAACTTGAAGTAGACCGTAGCTACCGGATCTCGTTTTGAAAGGTACGTATATTCTCTCTTCAGATGGTAGGTCACCTTCCTCAATGTACGATTTTTCAATATACTCTCCTTCAGCCACATCATCTATCTTTAATATAGCGTAGTAACCAATCTTATCTTCTACAATCTGTGCAGCACCATGATATGCGGGGCGGAATTCCCACTCATTTTTCTCTATGTTGAAGTAGCGTATTCCTATAATTCTTCCTCGTACAATAATTTCATCTGCAGCATCCACATGCTGTACTTTGTTTAATAGAACTATCTCGCTGAGACTCAGCAATTTATCAACCTCAGAGGTTTTCGCACCTAAGTACTTCTCTATTGATTTTCTAATAATCTCCTTGTCCTTATCAAAAGCTAATCTAACGTCTCGCGGATATGCAACATTTCTAACTTCTATACATTTTGTTCCACATCTCGAACAGATATTTACTCTGAGTACTGGAACGTTACAGTTTGGACACCAATAGACAGGGGGAGCCCTTTCTCTGAATATTTTGACTACTTCATCACGTCTCTGCCTCAGCATTGAGTTTCACTATCCTTCCTCTACTACCTCAAAAACAACCTCTCCGCCTGGCTGAACACCGCTTGCACGCAGTGCCTGAGCTATTGTTTGAGGAATTATTAGGTAACAATTGTCGAGACTCTTGCCATATATCTGTACCTTTGCCTCAGTCTCTATGGGCTCCGCACCCTCACGCTCAATCCTGAGCTTAACCCTGACCTTGCTTGCTATCTTAACTCCATTCAGCTCCGCAACCTTGACAACATGTCTCGGTATCTGTATTATCCACGTGTTCTCCTTCCTAGACAATATGCCTACCAGCTTCATACTCAGTACAGCGTTGTAAAATAGCTTAAATGTTTGAATTGTGGAGTCAGCCCACCTCCTTCAAATCATCCCAGACCCACCCCACCCCCGGTCAGCAGTGGGGAAGTCATCATCCAATACTAATCTCATAGACATTTCCGAACAGGGTCTTCATTAGCTTAACTACATGATTCACTATGTCGATGCCCATATTGGACCTGTAGAGATTTGCCACCACCTTGCGTCCAAGGTCTGTACAGCCAAATCCACGTACTGGAACTACATCAAGCTGCGAGATAGATCTTGATAACACCACTTCAGGTCTCTCACCTTCCCAATGCAAAACTATTGAGAATATTATTTTACGAATGTTAACACCTTCACAATCTAGTAAATAATCAATATGCCAATGTTTTCTATAGAACTTCTTCTCAATATATCTTCTAAGTCTAGATCTGAGACCCTTGAGTGCTGAGCCAACGTAGATGTATATGCCTGACTCAAGTGAAAACACCTTGCCTGACTTTACTCTGATATGCAAGTTCTGTGAGACCTCTATAACAAGCACGTAGACGCCAGGATCTGAGGGAACATCTATATTCAGGTGCTGCATAGTGCTTACTGTCACTGAAAAAGTGAGGAGGGGTCCAAGCACTGAAGGTCGGAGTGATGAGCGATGTTTTTCTTAATGAATTACCTTAACGAATGTTCTCAAGAAGCTTTGTCAGATATTCCACGCAGACTCTCTTAAGCTCTTCAGGACTAATCATGCCCTTAGCATATAACTGCTCAAGAATTGCTGGATCTCCAATTTCAACTATTTCTTTATCTGTGCTTATCGTTATCTTACCAAAGTATGGTATAATTATGTATTCAACAATTTTCAATACTGGATTTAATAAGGTATCACGTGGAGGACATGTAGCTGACATAATCTTGTTCTCGATAAGCTCAGGCGTGTCATCAATGAATATTGCATCGTCAGGTCTTGCCTGGCTCATCTTGTAGAGTGCGGCAATTGCTTGTTCATCAAAGACTTCGGAATCTGTGTAGGAGATCTTCAGGCCAAGTATGGTTGGCGTGCACAGGATAATGGGCTTCTTAAGTCCAAGTCTCTCCGCTATGTCACGAGCCATCAGGAATGCTTGCTTCTGATCTATGCATCCAATGGCAAAATCAACCTTCAGATACAGAGCATCAACAGCCTGCATGAGTGGATACAGGATCTTTGAGAAGTCTTGCTCTACCTCAGACATGGAGCGGCCCATGACAAGCACAGCACGTCTAACACGGTCAAGAGATACCTGCTTAGCAGACTTTATGAGAAGTCTCACATACTCAGGATCCTGTAGAAGCTCCGAGCTGTCTACAAACTTAGCATTAACACCAAGTTTACTCAATACCCTTCTTACAGCCCATTTCCTCTCATTAAGCTCCTCTAGACTTCCCTTGTCGTTTATCCAGGCATGCCAAGTAGCCTCAAGAATTATCACATCCACACCTGCACTTTGCATATCCCTGAGCTTCAACATCCATACAAGCCAACCAATGTGAACACGACTAGGAGGCTCATACCCTATATAACATCTTAACTCCCTCTGTCTCACCCTATCCTGAAGCTCGTCCTCACGAACGATATCAACCAAGTTACGCTTAATCAGTTCAAGCCTATCCTGAAAATCAGATGCTATGCTCATCACTAATCAACAAGTACTGACAGCTTAGTAAATGTTCACCTTACACGTATACGTCTACGATACGTGTACAGCTACAGAGCAGAACAATATGAAACAATTACACGCATTTACTAGCCAGAATCATAACAGGGTGCAGAGATTCTTCATGCTTTTGCGGAGCTTCGTGAACTTAACGATATTGTTAGCTCAATAATATCGCAATAATTACAGGATGCGCCTATATAACCTATGCAGTTCTCACGTTCTCGGGGGTGGGAGGACTATTAAAGAAAAAACAAAGATCGCAAAAGTACTAAAAGAAGAATATGTCGAAGGCACAAAGTGCAAGGTTTGTGGTAGTGAGATTGAGGAAGGAGAAAACGCATTCAAAACACTAAGCAACATATACAAACACTTCAAAGAAAAACACCCAGAAATCATAGAAGAAGTAAAATCAAAACTAGCATAATACCAGTCCAATATCTAAATTAGAATTAAATTCACTCCTTCCCAATCTTTTTCTTAAGTTTCTCTCCTTATGTAAGATGACGTCACTCACTTCTCGGGAAATGTGAGTACTTCACGTCCTCTTGATATTGCAACAAGTTCTATATAGTTATCAATGCCGCTTTTCAATATTTTGGGGAGAAGGACTTTCTCTACCTGAAAGATACCAGCCCACTCTTCCATATGTACTGTTATTCTTATTGGTCTCTCATATCCTTTTGAAATTTCTACACGTTTTATACTTAATGCCGAGACTGCGTGAATGTCAACTTTACCAAGTTTGTATGGTACCCTTGCCCTGCCTTCAGCCATGTCTAGACCATCCGCCACTTTCACAACACCTCCCTCTATTGTTAGACACATGATGTCAGGCTCCGTGCAGTATATTGCATGCATAACCTCTTGCCTGATTGCGTAGTGTAGTCTTCTATGTCGTCCACGATCATGCAGGATCTTAGGTAGAAGTCTGTCAAGTATGTCCTTGGCTAGCAGAGCACCCGTATATTCGTGCTTCTCCCTATGTACTGCATTGCCTATGTCATGTAAGTATGCTGCAAGCAGTACAATCAACTTCGCTTCCTCAATGTCTGTGCATGTTCCATCACGGATACAGCTTGGCATTATGTTCGCATCTATCAGGAGCTGAAGAAGCTCAAGTGCAGCACCTGCAGCTATTCTTGCATGTGTTGGACCATGATCATTGTACTTGAGTCTATGTACTGCAAACACGTTAGATAATCTGAGAAGTTCCTGAACTTCCTCGTCCTCCTCTAACACTGCGACAGCCCTTGCCAGAAGAGGATTGTCTCTAGTGTGCTTATCGAGTAGGGAAGGCGATACCGTGACAGCGTGCATGTGCTATCTAAATTGAATTGGTCTTGTAAATAACGTTTCTGCAGTCTCAGCTTTCTGAGTTGTCGAGAAGTTAAGTACACCTTAATACTCTCTCAGCCGGTACATAGTTTTCTAGAAGACTATGAGTGATATTGCATCTATAAGATTTGGCACAGATGGAGTTAGAGGAGTAATAGATTTTGATTTCAATGAAAGAGTTGTTGCAGCAGTAGCCGAGGCCAGTTTAAGATACTATTCAAAAATTAAAGACCTTGGAAAAGTTATAGTAAGCTACGACACTAGAAGAAAAGCCGAACATTACGCAAAGATAGTCGTCAACATATGTAAACAACATAACATTGAAACAACTCTAGTACAGAGACCAACCCCTACCCCAGTAGTATCATGGTATGTGCGCAAGTACAAGTACGACCTGGCGTTTCAGATCACGGCAAGCCACAATCCTCCTGAATACTGTGGAATAAAGGTGATCAACTGGCATGGAGCATCAATTCCTGATGAAGATGCTGAAGGAATAACAAGAATTCTACAAAAGGAAGCTCAGGATATTGAGGAAGCTATACTGACTCTAGAACCTGCGACACCTGACGTCGTTGTTGATCCACGAGATGAGTATGTTGAATACGTTCTCTCAAACCTTGAGAAACCCAGAAGAAAACTTAGGATTGTCGTTGACCCTCTCTATGGAACAACGCTTGGCTATACAGACACGATACTACAGAAGCTGGGCCACGAAGTCAAGGTCATACACGATAAATTTGATCCACAGTTTGGAGGTCTGAACCCAAATCCTGAAGGTGAGAATCTCCGTGAGGCCATTACCATAGTCAAAGAGCAGGGCTTCGACATGGGCATTGCGCACGATGGTGATGGTGATCGCGTAACAGTAATACTTGAGGATGGTACAGTACTTGGAGGAAACGAAATTCTAATAATATTCTCTCACATTTTTGCACAAGCTGGAAAGATTAAGACAGTTGTACGAACCGTAGCAACTACACATCTTGTGGATAAGATATGTAGAGAATTTAACATAAATATAATTGAGACACCTGTAGGAATAAAATACATTGCAAAATTACTAATTGAAGAGAAGGCAGATCTAGGTGGCGAAGAAAGCGGTGGTGTAGCCTTCAGATGGCACATACCTGAAAAAGACGGCATCTATTCAGGATGCCTCCTAGCACAGATACATGCAGAACAGTCACTGAGAGAAATTCTCAAACTAATATACGATAGGTACGGCAAACCCATATATGTTAAAAGCAGTGTAAAAATAGAGAATCCTAAAGAAGTATTCAAGAGAAAGTTCGAGGACATCGTTAAGCTACTTGAAAGTGAAGGTGCATCAATAACTACGATAGATGGTATAAAAGGAACGTTCCCAGACTACTCATGGATACTTGTAAGACCAAGTGGTACAGAGCCA
>CAYPXK010000049.1:0-6233 GCA_964414695.1 uncultured Thermoproteaceae archaeon
AAAGGACCAATATTTACGAATGTGTTACTTGCAGATGAGATAAACAGGGCACCACCTAAGACACAGGCAGCGCTACTTGAGGCTATGGAAGAGAGACAGGTCACCATTGAGGGCGAGACCTACAAACTTGAGGAGCCCTTCATTGTGCTTGCTACTCAGAACCCGATTGAGTACGAGGGAACGTACCCTCTACCTGAGGCACTTCTTGATCGATTTACGATAAGGCTAAGTACAGGATATCCGCAAAGCGACGAGGAGGAGGTAGAGATACTTAGGAGAAGAGTTTCCTGGAAGAAAGATGATCCAAGTGATTATGTTAAGCCCGTCGTCACTAAGGAAGAGTTCATACTTATGCAACGTGCAGTTGAGGAGATAGTGTACGTAGACGAATGCATAATGAGGTTCATTGCGAACATCGTCCGAACAGTACGCTCTGATCCACGTGTGATGGCTGGTCCAAGCCCGAGAGGGGCAATAGCGTTACTTAAAGTGAGCCGAGGTCTAGCACTTGTGCATGGTAGAGACTATGTGATTCCTGATGATGTACTATTTGTTGCTGTAGACGTACTATCTCACAGGGTAGTTCTACGTCCAGAATATGTGGACGAGGTGCATCCTGAAGATATTGTTAAAGAGAACCTGAGGAAAGTCCCTGTTCCAAAGGTATCACATGTCGGTTTCTGAGGTAATTAAGGAGGTCACGGAGCTCGTAAAGCGACACTATGCAGCACTTGCACGTGATGTAGGTGCAGGACTTGTCTCACTTACCCTGACCCTACTCGCGGCAGGCATACTACTACTCTCAACGCCTCTCCTCGTAGCCGCAGCTTGCTGCCTTGCGCTCACTGCAATACTTGCAGTAATTCCAGCCCCCGAAATACACGTATCACTACATGTTGAGCCAACACAGTGCAAGGTAGGTGATGTAATAACACTCTACGTACATGTATACTCCATCAGAGGGGCTGGACTTGCAGTACTTAACCTGCGCTTACCTGATGCGTTTCAAATAGTTGAAGGGAGTACGGTGATCCTGCTTTTTAAAGGATTTGGAAATCTAGAGAGAACGATTCGAATACAGATACGAACAATAAAATCAGGAAAATACAAAATACCGAGACTCCTAACCGAGACCTACCACATTGCAGGCTTAGGCTCTCCCAAGAGGTACTATGTAGGGAACGAGGTTGAGGTAGAAGTACGTCCAAGAATCCTAAAAATAAAGAGACTATCAAGAACAAGACTTGCAGCCACAGGAATTATAAACATTGCAATAGCAAGATCAAGACTCCTGGGCTCTCAGTCCACAGATTTTAAAGAAATTAGGAAATACATGCCAGGAGATCCATTAAAACACATAAATTGGAAAGCCACTGCAAGACATGGTCAAGATACACCACTAGTGAATGAGTATGAACGAGAAACAATTAGAAGAATAATCATAATGCCAGATCTGGGAACTCTAACATCATTTCACTGTAGATCACTATGGGCACGAGATTTTGTGTACACCATAGTTCTATCACTCGTATATTCCTTAAGAGCTAGAGGATACATAGTCTATATAGCAGACTTACTGAATAACAAAATATTCAGAATATCAGCTAAAACTAAGGCACTGATAGATTTATGGAGAAAAATTCATACACAACAAAATATTGACGAAATGACAATATTACACAGGGGAGTAAAATTACTGGAAAATATACTATCTAAAGTACGTGGAGGACTTACAATAGTCATAGTAATTACCTACGTGTGCGACTTAACATATCCTATACTTAGAAGCATCGAAGAAACTATTAAAAAACGTAGAGACGTTATTTTGCTGATAATAGATCTAGATATTGAGGACTATGTAAAAAAACTTGATATTCCATACAGAGATCTCGTCTATGCTTCTTACAAGCTACTCAAAGAGTCTTATCGAGAGCTCATAAAGAGAGGCAACGTAGTTATCCTGAAGGCAGATATTTCAAAATCCCCAACTACTCTACTTAGGAAAGTATTGTCAATAGTGTGATACCATGTTCAGGGTGCTGTACCTACTTAACAGATATTTAATAAATCTAATAGCTTCATTAATAACTACAATTATCGTGTTAAACACGCCATTTCTTAGGTATGTTTTCCAATTACTGTTTTCTATACTGTTCGGTACAGTATCTGTCACTGGCACGTTACTGACATTATTCATCTTTATACTATTTTCACTATTAGCAACACTTCTAGATAATTCACAGATAGGGCCAGCTATAGCAACTGCACTGGCAATTTTAGTCTCAGTATTCAATTCCCCTATGATATATCTCATAATTAGTGTTTTAAAAGAGAGACACATAGCGTCTTCTGTCACTAAACTTATTTCACAGATAACGGCAGGACTTCAGATAACGACTGACATGTATACAATCTTCATACTTATTACCGTAGTATCTGTAGCCTTGTTAATATACAGTAGATTTGCAGATTCGCTGTACTTATTCTCCGATATTGCAAGTCTTGTAATAAATGAAACTGAAGTCGATAGAGCAAGTTTTAGGTACCTCACACTATTTGGAATTATGTTAATAATAGCTCTGTTCATGGGCATAGGCCTATATATTACGCTCAGTTCATGGCTTATCATAGGATCTAGCATTATGTTGAAATTGTTAGGTATTCTAATACTTATTACAGGTATATTGTCACTGATCATGTGCTATGTACTTATACTACAGCGTAGAGCTTCCTGATATACGTCTTCTAAGTTCATGTATGAGGCTTTCATGACCAGGATGTATAACTATCTTTCCTCTGTTAGTATGAAGTACTATGACATTCCTACTCTTGCATGTGTACACTTTGTAGTCTCTACTTACTAGGAGCCTAAGAGGCATCTTTGAAACTTGTTCTACATGCTTGACGTCTTCCACATTGCATATTTTCTTCTTGCTTAGTATCGATTTTACTACAATACTATTTTCTTCAAGATAGGTCTTTATTGGTATTAGAGTACACACTATGAACACTATTACTATCTCTATAATTACTGTTACTGATAATGTTATTATATTGAATTCCCCACGGATAACCTGGATCATTAATACAGCTATTGGTAATATTACGCCTATGCAAGCTACCGTGTAAGTTAATAACTGTAGTGTATCTACAGTCTTTGTAACCACTCTACTCTAGCATGTTTCAATATTTTAGAGTAGTAGCCTCAGCAGTTCCGGCACTCATCAGCTTCTCAGCCAAATGCCTTCTCAGCACCTGTAAGTTGTTAGACGTTCAGTAATTTAATGACTTGTGCTATTCCGTCAATTATCAGTGATACAGACCAACCGGCAACAATCAGGCTCATGAATCTGCCGATGAACTTTAACATGTCTCTACCTATTCGTTTGAGAATCTCTTGTGAAAACTTTATTACAATATATGTGACTCCTGACGCTATCAGTATGGCAAGTATGAGTTGCCACAGTGGATACATGCTTCTCATTACAAGGACTGCAGTTATTGCACCGGGACCAACCAGCATTGGGGTTATTATTGGAACAAATACAAATTCGTCAACATCGATACTCGCAGTCTTGGGATAGCCCTCTCTTAGAATATCTAAAGATACTACAAGTAAAATTATTCCACCTGCAATTTTGAGATCGTAGCTTCTTATTGAAAATACTTTGAGAAGGTAATCTCCTACAAGTGCGAAAAATAGTAAAAGTGCAGGAACTCCAATCCCTACAAGTCTATCAATTCTTCTTAATGTTCTCTCATCGGCTTGTGATATGACAGGTGCCAGTAGTGGTATTGCGCCTGTTGGGTCAATTATTGCAAGTAGCTGAAGTGCTAGAAACAGTGTATTTACCAGAGGATTGCCGCAAAGCTGCATAGCAGGAAAGTATTGAAGGGCTTAGAAAAACCCGTCAGCGCAAACCGTATCACTCATCGGTTCGGCGAGGCCCTTTTCATCACTCGGCCTATTAGCTAAGTACTATATCGACCTTAAAGGCTTGCTTAGCTTCCTTACTTTCGGCAGAGTAGACCTTTATGTTAGTGTTTGCGTTCTCTACCTTCTTCTGCTCTACATTACCGACAAACTTCCTGAATTCGAGACTTCTCGTGTTTCTCAGATTCACACTTGGGAAATTCGTTGGACAAGCCTTCTTGCACTTAACCATGTGTCTCCCTAAGTTAGTATTAGTGTGCTAGAATAAATAGATTTGAGAAAGGACTTGACAAGCAATTAGATTGCCTTTCTTGGAGTCGTTGCACCACATGCCGTACATTTGAGCACGTATACACGTCCCTGCTTCTCGAGAATAGTGTCTATTGAGTTACATACAGGACAGACAACGTAGAACTTTATGTAACGCTCATACACTGCCTCGAGGATTCTCTCTGATCTTTCTGCATAGATGACGAACTGGTCACCCTCTATATGTCCAGGGACTGCAAGCTCCTTCAGGAAGAACTTAGCTATATGTGTTGGATCTCTGTTAAGTCTCTCAGCTATCTCACGGAAGTTCAATATTATTGTCCTCTTTGGAAGCACCTGAACTTTTAGCTTAGGAATCTCCTGACGTCGCTGGACACGTGGTGTAATCACCTTGTATGCACGCTCAAGCAGCTTGTTGTAAAGCTCGTCGACGTTTATGTTCAATGTCACGGTACTGTCAAAATGCTAGACCTTAATTAAGGTGACTCTCTCACAGCTAAGTAGATGATGAGAAGACGGTCCACCGAGAGATGAAGATAGGTAGAGACGCTGATAGGTTCATCTACGTCTGTAGAGGTAGGCCTTCTGTGGATTAGCAAGAGACAGTAGACCTACTAGACTTTCAGCATCTTGCACATTGCGTAGCAATGCCATATATGCCCACAAGGTATCTTGTAAGCGTATCCTGACCAGCTGATCAACCCTATCATGTAGATAAGGGTACATGCTTGCTCCTTGACCCGTCTCCCAGTAGATGTAGGATACAACATCATCGATGGAGTTACCTGAAGGATCGTAGATCTCCAATCTTAGTCCCGCAGCTGTCTTCAGGAGTACAAGTGTTATGTCTCCATACTCAGGTATCTTCTTAACAAGCTCAAGGTAATCCTCAGGTACTCTCCTCTTCGTGTACTTCCTAAGGTACTCAGCATACTTTGGAAGAATGTCCCCTAGCTTACCTAGGACAACGTACTCACCACGTTCTAGAACGTATGTTGCGAAGGCTCTATCAGGAATTATGGGAGGAACCTTACCTTTCTCTGGAACAAGTCCTAGGAGAGCAGCTGCATATGTAGCACGAGTTACCTTAGGTATTCCTACAATTATCGTATGCGTCTCTTTTGCAAGTCTAAGCTCCTCTTTGATAAGCTCAGCATAAGGCTCAGGTGCTGCAAAAGGCTCTCCCGGAAAGTTGTTTATGGGTCCGTCATGGACAAGTATGTCAAAATCGTAGAGTCCATGCTTCTTACCTTGCAGTAGCTTAATGGCTAATTTTCGCTCAAGCGCCGTCACGAATCTGCTTATCTCCCGTTGATCAGAGACTATCTTCGCACCTCCATACTCAATTCTCATCTCACCATTACTCATGACGTAGCCAACTGCATATACCGTGAATGCTCCTCCCAGAAGCTCAAGCATTGGCTCTGAGTAGCTTCCGTCTATGTAGCAGGCCCGTATGCGTGTTATGTATGGTTTAATTACGACATTCTTTATATGCAGCTTCTTTCTTAATTCATCGCGTGAAGGAAGAGATATACTAACTTTTGAAGCAAGTTCACGAATATCTAGAACTATTCTCTGTAGGACATGCATATTAAGATCTTCCACATCCTCAAGTTCTGGAAACGTTGGTGTAGACATGCTCACGTATACAGTGGCTTAAAAGGTTTTTAGACACTTGACAGTCAGGAGGCTTGAGTAATGATAATTTCAGAGATATTAGATAAGTCAAAGGCTGAGTGCATTGGCTACACACTTGCAGGAGCGACAACTAGGATAGTTCCAATACATCTTAAGGAGGGGGCTAAGGTATGTGAAGAGGAGATTGTCGCAATTGTAGATCAGGAAAGGAGACTGGTCATTGGGGTTCTGCGCAACTTAGTTACACATAACCCGCTTCTACGAGAGTGGGTAAGTACGCACTTCATAAAGAATGTTGAACTTCTTAGACGTCCTGAAATTCGCGAGACTCTTGACAACTTTGTTTCAGGTAAGGTGCACGTAATCGGGTGTCTGGAGACCGATCCTG
>CAYPXK010000050.1:0-12871 GCA_964414695.1 uncultured Thermoproteaceae archaeon
GATAATCTATTCTAAATTCTACAAGATCTGCACCAAGCTCATATGCAATCTCGGCCTTCTCCAACGCTGAGTCTACATCACGTGTAGGAATCGAGCAAGCTACTACAAAGCTTCTCTTTGCAAGAATTTCTCTTAACTTCATTAGACTATCTAGAACGTAGTGCAGGTTTAAGCAATGAGTAGACTGTGCCCTACATGCACCATTGAAAAACTATTATTCTGCCCTAACTTCGACGTTTGCACCAAGTCTCTTAAGGTCACTCCAGTACGTTGGCCAGGACTTATTTACACACTCGGCCTTCTCTAAGATTGTTCTTCCGTCTATAGCAAGACCAAGAACACTGCACATCATGCCTATCCTATGATCGTCAGGAAGTACTACGTGTGCCGGAGACATGTTTCTAGTGCCTTGAATTCTCAAGATTCCCTGAGCTTCATCGACCTCCACACTTACTTTGAATGCAGACAGGCATCGCTTTATCTCAGCAAGTCTATTAGTCTCCTTGTAAACTAAGTGCTTAACATCTCTAATTGTTGATACACCATTTGCAAAACATGCAATAGCTGCTATGGGCATCACAAGGTCAGGATTATCCTTAAGCGAGACCTCCACTGGTGCTATGTCAGGGCTCTCCTCGACATACACAATGTCGCCCAGTGCATGTATCCTGACCTCCATCTCTTTCAAGATGTCGACTACCTCATAATCAACAGGATTCAAGCTCCTGTTAAATCCCCTTATGACGACCTTGTCTCCTGAGACTGCGGCAATGGCCATGATGAATGCACTAAGAGCATAGTCACCAGGTACCTCCATATCCTGAAGTCTCACCTCTGAAGGATAGGAGTACACTATCAAGCCCTCATCTTCAAGGTCCTCCAGCTCCACGTCAGCTCTCAGTCTTCTCAATACACGAACAGTGAGGTCAATGTATGGTTTAGAGACTACAGGTGGCTTTACTCTAATTTCAACTCCGTCCTTGCTTCCAACTCCAGCATATATCAGTGCTGATATGAACTGACTGCTCACGTCTCCTGAAATTTCCACTTTTCCACCACGTATGGGTCCCTTAATCGCTACAGGTGGCTTCCCCTCTTCCTCAAGATACCTCACTTTTGCGCCAAGTCTATGCAACGCCTCAGCTAGCTTATCTACAGGTCTTCTCCTCATCTGGTAGCCACACTCTAGAACAATTTCCTGATCGAATGTAGCTGCAATACCCATCGCTATTCGATACGTGGTTCCACTATTGCCTAGGTTCACTACTGTTGTTCTGGGTTTTTTCTCCTCAGGAATCTCTAGTACAACCTCGCTCTTGCTACGTTGTTCTTCGACATTTACTCCAAGTGCCTTTGCGAAATTGAGGCTGCTCTCTACATCATCGCAGAACATGACGTTCCTTATCTTACACATCCCTGGGACCGACAGGACAGATGCCAAGAATAGTCTCTGAGCAACGCTCTTTGACGATGGTGCTTGTATTTCACCATAGATCTGCGATCTTGACAATATTACGAGCATACTGTGTCTCTTGACTTGGACGTTATTCAATAACCTTGCTCTCTCGCGTTCCGAGATACTAGCGTAATTCTATTAACTATCTGCAAAGCAGTGTATTACAGGTATGACGGAGGAGCGTAAAATAATAACCATACGAGGCATAAGTACTCCAATATACGAGCGTGCACTCAAGCTTGCCCGTGAGCTAGGCATAACAATAGGAGAGCTTGTAAATGAGGCATTGAGAAGATACATACTCACACTTGAGGCAATTCATAAGGCAATTGAAAATCAGATAGAATCTCTAGCAAAATCAGGAGATGTCATAGTTGTGTCGGGTGTAGACTCCATAGTTGTGAGCAAGAGAGATCTCGAATTAACTCCTAAGAAAGTCGTATTCAAGGACATAAGAGAACTTATATTTGCTGATGACGTTACAGAGGATGTATTTAAAGAGAAAGTGTATGAGATAGTGAAGGTAGACAAGGTAGTTGTTCCAAAGTCCCTCTCTGTACTGCTTGTAGCATCTAAATGTAGGCTAGTTCATAGGATATTGCCAAAAGAGTCCTAACATTAACTACAAGGCTCAATGTACCGCAGGCCTATACACATAAAGGCTGAGCCTGAGAAGGTTGCAGACAAGGCAATAGTTGTAGGAGACCCTGATAGGGCACGTTTCATAGCTGAGAACTTTCTCAAAAATGTTGAGGTAGTGAACACACATAGAGGTTTTCTACTCTTCACTGGGACATATGGCGATGCTAGGATAAGCGTTGCTTGTCATGGAGTTGGTGCACCATCTGCAGCTATAGTATTCGAGGAGCTGGTCATGCTTGGAGTAAGGACTATGGTTAGAATGGGAACTACGGGTGCGCTCATTCCTGAGCTACATCGAGGAGATGTTGTTGTTGCGTCTGGTGCCGGATACTTCGATACAAGTCCTGTACTTGAGTTAACGGAGAAGGTCTACGTACCAGCGGTTCCTGATCTGGAACTAGCACTTACACTATATAAGGAGCTTCATGAGAGGTTAAGAGAAAGAAGGGTAGTGCTTGGAAACGTCATAAGTAACGACATGTTCTATGTTGAGAATCCTGATCTTGCAAAGCGTCTTGCAAGGCTTGGATTTGTTTCGATTGAAATGGAATGTGCTACACTGTTCACAATAGGCGTACTTAGGAAAGTGAGGACAAGTGCTGTGCTATTAGTGTCTAATAGTCTCGTAAATCCTGATGAAAGCGAGATACCTCCATCAGACGTAATTAACAAGATCTATAGGGATGTCGTGCCAATAGTGCTGGATGTGTTAGCGAAATGTTAGATCTGCTTCTCCTTGATCTTCAAATATTCTATTCCCAGTCTAACAACCTTGTACACAACCTCAACAGGATCCTTTCCAAACACCCTTATCTGAGGCTCTTTTCCCCAGTCTCCTAGATCGTACACAATGTCAGGAGGTTCTTTCAACTCTTTCACGGCTCTTTCAATTCCCCATTGCATGGTCCTGCCCTCAACATGCTTAATTTCTTCAGGTTCCTCTCGCCTATCGAAGGACGCTATCCTGAATCCTAGCCTACGAGCTATCTCAACTATCTCGGGCTCATATTTTATGTTCATGCACGCACGTAGCTGTGGGAAATACTTCATCATTGTAAGTACAGCACGGCCAAGGTGTCTCGATGCGCCGAATCTTGGCTCAGAGAAGTACACAATCTTCTTGTCAATAGCCGTTATTCTCCCTGGTATTCCTGCAACATCATTTAATGACTGTGCATATGGCTGTGGAAGTGCATAGACTAAATTTGACCTAACTTCAGGAATCAGATCAACAACGTATTGACTACTTGCTTCCAATATTTCTAAAGCTTCTTTCAATTTCCTTAGAACACGACATCTCTCTAATTCAATTTCAATATATGCAAATGCGTTCGAGAGATTTCTCTCATAGCCAACGTCTATGCTAAATGCAATCGTGTGTTCAACGACTTTCCTGGCCTCCTTGACGGCAGTCATGACATCGTAACCCTGTGCTAATAAGCATGCCAGCGCGCTTGACAGTACACATCCTGTGCCATGGACATCCTTCACGTTTATTCTTCTGGAAGACAGGATGTATGTAGCGCCTCTGTCGTAGAGCACGTCTATTATGTATTCACCTTGAGGTAGGTGACCACCCTTGACCAATACTCGCTCAACACCGTACTTCTTTGCTATAGTCTCAGCAGCATGACGCATATCTTCGACGGTGTGAATTTCTAGTTCAGCAAGAATCTCAGCCTCGTGAATGTTAGGTGTAACAATTGTACATCGAGGAATTATCTTATCTTCGACAACTTTTAATGTAGAAGGGTCAGTCAGTAACGTTCCATCACCTGCACGTATTACAGGATCGAGAACTATTGGACAGTCAAGATTTTCCAAGTAATTGGCAACGATGTTGGCTATCTCGGCATTTCCTAATACCCCTATCTTCACAGTGTCAATCTTAAAGTGTCTAAGAAGCATGTCAAGTATCTCATCAACATACTGAGAATCCACAGTCACAACCTTGTGGACCTTAGCAGGAGATTGAACAGTCAGTGTTGTGATAACTGTCAGAGGGTAGACTCCAAACATCCTGAATGTGAGTGCATCAAGCACTATGCCTGCACTTGATGTGGGATCGTACCCTGCTATTATTAGACCAAATTTCACAAGCCTACATGTACTTAAGGCAGTGTGTTAAGTATTTCTGAACGTCGATTCACCCTTTTCATTAACAAACTCTACCCTGATAATATTATCTGCAACAGTCTCAAAAGCATCTACGTGACTCGTTATTATTATCATATCAACGTCATTAGAAATATCTTTCAACCACTGTGCTATTCTTCTCCTATGCTCGTCGTCTAGGTGCTCTGTAGGCTCATCAAGTATGAAGAACGGTATATGACCAAGAACAACCTTAGCTAAAGCATACCTAAATAACAGAGCCACTAGATTTTTCTCACCGACCGACAATGCATCAACACTTAACTCTACACCGTCCTTTCTCTTTACGTAAATCTCGTAGTCCTCCGTAACTCTAATACCTACAAAAGCCGACTTATGACAAACTTCGAGAAACATATAATTTAGCTCTTGATTAAGAAGTTCTATGAAAATCTTCCTAACGACAGGTTTTACCTTCTCAACAACATCCATAAGCTTAGATACAAACCTATAGGCATTTGCATACTTATTAATCTCCTCCTCCAGTAACTTCTTGTCCTTGACTTTCTCATCAATATCTCTCTTTAACTTTTCAATATGCTCATATATGGTTTTTAATCTTCCAGACAGTTGATTATACTCATCTCTAAGCGTAGCTTCAAGCTCCGTAATTTTCAGGTACTCATCCTCTATTTCCTTAAGCTTACTGTACTCCAAGCTGAGTCTACTATACTCCTCTTGAAGCCTTGATATCTCAGTATTAATTTCATTTAACCTCTTGCTAAGTTCGATTTTCTCTATTTCTGCATGCCTTACCTTAGCAATCTCTTGAACTATTTTATCCTTTTCACTAATCTCTTTGCACAACTTCTCTATTCTCTCATCAATGTCTTGTATTTCTTCACTAATTTCCTCAAGCTCCCTCTCTATCTTATCACGTGACTTTACAAAGTTTTCAACTTTCTTAATTTCTTCTTCTATTTCCTGTAGTCTTGTTACTATTTCCTTCTTACGCTCTTCTAGCTCTTTTACTCTACTAATTTTCTCTTTCGTACTATAGTAGAGTTCCTTTAATGAATTCTCGGCAGATACCTCATTTTCGTACTTCTTAATTATCTTCTTCAGCTTCTCGATCTTCTCAAGTATTTTGTCTAGTTCCTTCTTTTTTCTTTTAATTAACTGCTCAGCCTCTTCTTTGGATAATTCACGGAGACATAGGGGACACTTACCTTCAGCTTGAGATAGTAGATTTAGTTCCTCTTCTAGTCTTTCGGCAAGCGCCATATAATGACTTAGTTTATTCTTGTACTTCTCGAGCTTCTCTTTCTTAGTTTCTATACATTTTATACGTTCTTCTAACTCTCTCAGCGTGTTTTCAAGCTCTTTAGCACTTGATAGCTCTTTCTCAACTTTCTTAAGCTCCTTAGCTAAACTGTCTCTTAGTTTTACTATCTTTTCATACATGTGTTGAGAATTCTTAATATTATCAAGTTCACTCTCAAGTTTACTTTTCTTATTAATAAGTTCCTCTTTTTTCTTTCTCAACTCTTCTAATTCGGTTTCAAGTTTTTCAAGTTCTTGAAGTCTTTTCTCAAGTGCGTCCTTGTTCCTTAAGACGCTTTCTATATCTTCTAGTTTCTTGTTTATCTGTGTTACTTCCTGAAGCTTAACATTTAGCAATGCTTCTACTTCTCTTAATTTTCGTTCTATCTTTTTGAACTCCTCTATTCTATTCTCTATTTCTTTTTTCCTCAATTCTATATTTTTCAGTTCCTCTATTATTTTACCGAGTTTTGTCTCAATGTTATTTTTCTCTTTCGTTAATTCCTCAAGTTCGCGTTTTCTTTTAGAGAGTTCTTGATTTAAATACGTTAACTTACCCTCTATTCTTCTTATATGTGCCTCTATCTGTTTTTTAACTTCTCTGAGATAATCGTTTCGTAGTTTGTCAAGTGTTTCTATTTTCAGAACTCTGTCAAGTTTGACTTCTGTTCTTTTAGAGGCCTCTAGTATGTCTCTGAGCTCTCCTTGTCTTATGTATAGAAGTTCGCAGAATACGCTTAATGGTACTCCAAGTATTTTCTCTACAGCCTGTGTTACCTCCCTATCTCTTGTTGCTATTCTTTTTCCATCTTCTGTTGCTACATATGTACTTCCTTCAATAGTCTTTTCAGGTGTTATTGCTCTCTGTATAATGTATATCTTTCCATCTACTCCTCGAACTTTTACTCGAAATATTGCGGTACGCGAATGTACTCTAACGAGGTCGCTCAATCTTAACCTAACACGCTTAAGCCAATCAGTTCCATATAGCGCAAATGCGAGAGCATCTAGTATTGAGGATTTTCCTGCACCGTTTGGTCCATATATAAAGTTGACACCTGGAGTTAACTTTGCTCGTCCCGATACAATTGACTTAACATTCTCTAAATGGAGTTCTAATAAAGACATGGTGCTATCCAAATAGTAGTGATGTTATGTCTTTCTCAGGCTTAATATTTACACCAACGTATTTTTCAATCAAGTTCATGATACTTGTCTTATCACCTTCCTCAGCTTTCTCAATAAGTTGTAGAAGCAATTCACTTATTTTCTCGGCATCTGGGTCGCCTCCTAGCACTTGTTTGACAGCCTTTCTTATGATATCCTCAATTCCTCTATAAGTTCGCGAAATTTTCGAGCTCACGTTCCTATTACTTAGTTTGTTCTCATGTTCGATTTCAAGCTTGATATCTGCACGAAGGGCTCTACGGAACATTCTTCTAAATTGGCTAGCCTGCAAATCTCTTGTGGAAAATCCCTCTCGCAATTTTCCGATGACTTCTATCTGAATGTATGCTTCAGGTATATCAAAATTCTCCAATATGTATGTCATGTCTCTTCTAAACGATATAGGATCAACGTAATCGTATACTAGCTCGATCTTTATCATTCTTCTACTATGTTCAATTCTTATTGGCTTTATTCTAAATTTACCACTACCTTCATAAACATCTATGAGTAGAAAACCCTTTGGTGCCTGTTCTTGAACCTTTACAAGTTTTCCATTTTGGTACCTATATGTTTCAAATTCTCTAGAGTCCCAAATTTCTAAGGATCCTGAATATATCACTGGCAAATCAGGATGTCTAAGATTATGTTCGTGAATGTGACCACATAGAAATATTGCATCTCTACCATCTAACAATGTTCTAATTAACTTACTACTAATTGCATAATAATCAACATTTGGCATATAGTACAGGTATGGAGTACCTTCAACGTACTGATGAAGTAGTACAAGGTTCACCTTGTCTGGATCAAGCAAGTTAGTCAGTGCAGAGTATAGTTTCTGCTGATGTTCAGTATAAACACAGCCATGTCCAACAATCCTTACTTTACCTAGGTCAACGTAGTCTCGCTCAAGATACTTGACAAGTCTCATCGATGCAAGAACCTTGAGCGGGTTCTCGACAGGGTTTACAACAGGTGCCTCATGGTTTCCTCGAATTACGTATACTGTTATACCTGCTTCTGCGAGTTTTCTTAGGCCATCGATGACCGTTATGTAGGATGCGGGAGTTGGTCTTGTAGTATCGAATAAGTCTCCAGCAATGACTACGTGCTCTATATCGTCGTCCTGTGACAGTTCCAGTATCTTGTCTATGGCTCTCAGGAATGTTTGAGCATAATCTTCGGCGCGTTGGTCAAGTCCATATTGTCTATGTCCAATGTGTACATCTGCTAGGTGTACAATGAGCATCTATTACCACCTCTACAGCTTCTTCACACCTTGTCTTGCCTCAGTTTTCCATCAACGTAAGCACGTGCGATTAGCGTGATGACATGCTCACAAGGGGTCAGCATCAGGTTACTGCACTTGCTGCACGTCCACGTTCCTTCGCTTAGCCTAACTTCCGCATATACGCCATCGACGAATCCTGACAGCGTACCGTCCTCTAGCGTGTAGCTATCTACGGCACTTATGTTTAATAGTGCTTGCTCTGCCTGAAGTCTCGAGATATTGGTATCTAATAATTTGTTAACCAGCATGACTAGCTCATCTGCTCTACCTCTTCTAGATTCAAGACTCCTTCTCCACTCGGCTATCACATCTATATCGCCGCCACCGTACTCAAGCACTCTGTCTCTCAGTTTCACTATCAATGGCATTGGAACAATGGGACCCGTGATTATGGCTTCTCCGACATTTAGCTGAGGTATGAGTCTCGAAAGTTCAGCATCAATAACCTCGCTTGAGTGAACTACAGCCTCGATGTCCTTGACGTTTATCAACCTTAACACAATCTGACTATTACATTGGCTAAGTATGTCAGGATCTATCTTTGATGGACGCTGAGTTATGACAACAAGATAAACACCGAACTTTCTGCCTTCACACGCGATTCTGGCAAGCGTCTCAGCACTCCACTTTCTCTCCCTGTTCCTGGGAGGGGCAAACCTATGTGCCTCCTCTACAATTACAACAACAGGATAGGGATACTTCGGCCCCCTCAATCCTCTGACATAGCGTATTCTAGCGTTCAATATCCTACTTAATACATGGTGCGCAACATGATCCTGTACCTCATCGCTGACTCCAGCAAGATTTATCACAGTCACATGACCAGGCCTAAGTATTGTTGATAAGGATGTTGAAAAGTATGTATAAACACCTAGCCTTGCAAGCTTTCTAAGTCTAATAATTGCAGACATTGCAACTGTTCTATTACGCTTCTCTTCGCACAGCTGTTTTATCTCGTTAACAACATTCTCCAACTTCCTTCTAATCTTCTGGTCTGTTATCTGTGAAACATTTACAGGAGGTTTCAAAGCTTGGCAGATTCTGCTCAAGCCAGTTGCACTTCCATTTGCAATCATTTTGAGAATTTTCAATAGATTTCTCATAGTGCATATTTTCTTCTCTCCTGTTGCTTCTCGTAATAGAACAAGCAGTTTATGCGCAAGTGAGAGTACGTACCTTACCTTTGCTGCATTAGGTGGAATTCGAGCAAGCGTTGCTAGAGATTCCGAATCAATATCCGCTATGTCCACTCTGTACTTCTTTTCACCAAACTGGTAGTCCGACACTTTCAGAACTGTGACACGGTCAGCGTACTCAGGACCAAGGCGAGTTATGCTATTCTTTATAGGCACATACTCGCCATGAGGATCAATTACAACTATGGTTGCTCCTTTCTTAAGTAGCTCCTCTATTAATAGTATGCTAGTCCACGTCTTTCCGCTTCCTGTTGCTGCAATAATTGCTAAGTGTCTTCTTAATCCATAGACGTCGATGCTTACATCGATTGTTGGCCTAGTAACAAGATAGCCAAGATGTAGACCTCGCTCAGGTGGTACACTTACGAGCTCCCTGATGTCGCTGTCAGTTGCCAAGTAGACTCTTGTGCCTACAGGTGGTACACTCTTAGGTCTAACTATCGTATTGCCCCTCTTGTATCCAAGGACGAGGACCTTCCCAACTATTACTTCGACCAGACTGTCCTGTGGTGTTGATTCGAGAACATCCGCTATATATGACTCTGGTGTAAAGCGATAAGGCTCACGTTTTATATCAATTATCTGTCCAAGAACTTTCAGCTGTTGAATTTTTCCATCAACTCTCTCATTTACATAAAAGTACACATAATCGTATCTACTTACATCTAATCTCTTTAATGCTATTGATAATAATCCTCCACCTTCAGCTGAAACTACATATCCAATAACTTCACTCATATGAACTCACCAGGAGCGTGCGTAATCTTCTACCACGTATTTTATCGAGCATCTTCATTATAGTCATAGTATATTCCTGTAATTCTGCTTCACTAAAGTGTACATAGTTATGTGCAAGCCATAGCATCCTGTTATAATGATAGGGATCCTTGTACTCGGAGTACAGTAGCTCAATTATATCCCACATGTTAAAACTATCATAAAAGATCTTTGGAGGTATCGTTTCATCAAAAAAGCGCCATCTCTGTACAGGTATCTCAACGAGAATAGGAGTATCATCTCTTCTTAATTTTATATAAGTTAGTAAAATCCTAGGTAATTTACCAAGCCAGTCACGCACTTTCTTCGCAAGTTCTCTGTACTGGTCTGCTTCCTCCTCCGGGCTCATCCTAAGCATTATACAGTCTTCGACTCTATCCTGAATAACTCTATACAGTGCATCAGGACTTGTTAGCTTTCTATCATTTAAATATGCATCAACAACTCCAAGTAGAAGTTTTCTAGATATCGCACAGGATATGTTACTCATCTGTGCGATATGTTCAAGTATGCAGGTATCAGTTATTGACTGAGCGATTACTGTCCTTATACCATATCGTACAAGATCCTTATTTGAGCCAGAATACTTACTTGCAAGTTCAACAAGCTTTTTTCTATACTTTCTCAACCATACTATACTATACCACTCTGCTCCTCTAGTAAATATTTCAAATATCTCAGGATCAACGCTGAGTGTGATGCTGTCTTTAACAGCATCTTTAAGCAATGTGAATATTATATGATCTTTTAATATTTTGAGACTGGAACTTTTTGATACAAATATTGGTTTAACACCTGTCTCTTTACATAACTCCAGGAGCTCTGCAAGCTTGAGCAGTGATAGCATTATTTCAGGAATGTAGTACAGATCGAGGAATCCTCTTGTCAGTATTAGATTGTGTATAGTTGCGATAAGTCTAGCGTAGAGGCTTCCATCAATGAGTAGGTACTTTTCCTTTCTCTCAAACTTGCACAGCTGCTCGATGACGCACTTCTCGCATGTCTCTAGCTCAACAAGGCTCAAATATGTCCAGTACGCTGCTCCACTTGGGACAGGCAGATACTCAGCTACGAGAGTCCTGATGGGCTGCATGCCGTAGTTGTTGACAGCTAGTGCTCTTGCTATCAGGATTTCGGTGCCGTCGCTTAGCGGTATTGTTCTTATTCCACCATCGACCGCAGCTACGAGGTACTCATCTCTCTTGGAGCATAATCTGAGTTCTCTCCACACATCATCAGGCTTAACAGCTTCAAGTAGCTTGGTAAGGTATGTGCCTTCGTTCCTTCTTGTGACAGTGCTTATTCTATCTTTAATTTTTCGAAACTCCTGCGCAAATAGGTCAAAGAAAAGGTCAGGCATCCGCGCATGAGGTCTCGATTTTTCAACTTATTGACCTATCGTGTAGCTCTATTCTACGGTACAGAACGAAAGTTTTGATCAACCCTCGTGAGGTTTAATATTAAACGGCACGTACACCTACACGACATTTATGCCACGTATACGTGAGCCAGCAGTAGCAGGCGTGTTCTACGAGGCCGATCCTGAAAAGCTTAGAGAGCAGATAGAGTGGTGCATAAAACACCCAATAGGACCTGGAGAGGTAAAACTTGAGAGAGAACAGGACGTAACTGCAGTTCCAATAGTAATATCGCCACATGCAGGATACATCTTCTCAGGACCCGTAGCTGCACATGCATTCCTGGAATTGAAGAAGTATAACAAACCGCGAACAGTAATAATAGCTGGACCAAACCATTACGGAATTGGCGCCCCAGTCGCAATATGTGAAGAAGGTGTATGGAAGACTCCATTTGGCGAAATAGAGATCGATACTGAAGTCGCAAGAAAGTTAACTAAGAAGTGTAAGATGCTAGAGATAGACTGGTACGCATTTGTAAGAGAACACTCTATAGAAGTTCAAATACCATTCCTACAGTACTTCTTTGGAAATGCATTCAAAATAGTGCCAATATGCCTATTCTATCAGGAGGCAGATGTTGCGGAGTGTGTAGGAAAAGCTATTGGAGAAGTAATGAAAGAGTACGAACCTGGCGAGATCATATATGTTGCATCAACCGACTGGACACATTATGAACCTCATGAAGTTGCAGTTAAGAAGGACATGATGGCCATTGAGAAGGTACTGCAGCTTGATTTGAAAGGATTCTATGAAACAATAATGAGATATTCAATATCAGTATGTGGCTATGGCGCCGTCGGTGCCGCTATAGTAGCAGCAAAGACTATTGGTGTAAAGAAGGTTAGACTGCTAAAACATGCCACATCTGGAGACGTTATAAGAGTAAAGCCTGAAATGTATGGAGAACTTGCATTTAGTGACGAAGTTGTTGGATACGCTGCAATAGCTTTCTACCTATAAACTCCTTAACAAAATCTATACTAAGCATGATATCTCTTTGTGATATCTTCTTCACAGATCCGTCACAAGAGACAAATACACTAAACTTTCTGTGTCTATAAGTGTCCTCAAGTTCTATAAGATACCCATCCGGTCTGCACTGTACATTCCTTATACTGCAGGTGGGGAACCTTCGAGAAACTATCACAATGGCAGATCTTTTATCGATACAAAACCTAGTGCTATCTTCTGTAACAATTTCCTCTATGTACTTAACTTCTCCTGTAGGAGAAACCTCTGCTTTAAACGTTCTTCCATCGACAGATACATGAAATAGTAAAGAATCATTGTTAAATTCCACTCTCCTAATGTTCACAAGATTCTCTGGAACGTTAACAATCTTGCTTATGAGCTTACGTACACGCTCCATGACAAGAGCAATGTCTGCAATTTCAGGCATGTCCTTAACTACCTACATAACCGTTATGCTGTGCTATATCTCCGTTGGTTAACATAAGTATACGTTCAAGTAATAGCATTCCAGAAAATTGACACTACGTTA
>CAYPXK010000051.1:0-5819 GCA_964414695.1 uncultured Thermoproteaceae archaeon
ATCTCTAGAAACCTCTCATCTATTTTCTTGAACTTCTCATCAATCTGTGCAAATTTTCTACCAAGCCAGTAAGCTAGCGAGGCAAGTGAGGTAACTGTAGTAATTATCGTGCTTGCAAGTGTAACTGTTGTGTATATTTCCACGAGTTATCACAATGTTGGCGATTCGTCTGTTTTAGTATCTTGCGTATTGGGAGAACTACACCATGTGAACAGAGAGCGAAGAACTACGTTCCTTATCTCAAATACCTTATCTGAATTTAATCGATGTGCCCCCGGTGCTATTGATAGCATTATAACTTTCTCGCAATTAACATCTGATTACTAGAATTTAGTTTACTACTGTCAGTAAAATAGGTTGGGTGCATTTTTTCATGTCTTTGTGTTTAGTACTTCATAGTTTTATTAAGGTGTTGAGCATTGTTGAATTTCTTCTATGTTTGTGCTTCAGGTTATGGAATTATATTGAATTTTTGTATTAATACTTGGAGAGGCGGACAGTAGGTTAATAAAGCTTGAGGCTGTCTACAGTCTGGGATTTGAGTGACTTCTCCAGAGGGGACGCAGGGGGTACTCTCTAAGGAGGAGAAGGAACGTATTCTCCGTACTTTGGAGGTTGATCGTGAGTTCAGGTATGCTCTAATGGGTCTACTTGGGTTTAGTGAGATCCTTGACAGGATTACTAAGATAGAGGAGAGGATTGTAAGATTGGAGGAGAGACAGCAGAAACTTGAGGAAAAATTTGCTGAACTTGAAGAGAGATTTGCAAAATTGGAGGAAAGGTTTGCGAAATTAGAAGAGAGACAACAAAAGCTTGAAGAAAGGCTTGCCAGGTTGGAGGAGCGTTTCGCAGAGCTTGAAGAGAGATTTCTGAGAATTGAGGAGGAGATGAGGGAGACTAGGAGGGTTGTCACGGTTATTGCACATAGGTTTGGTGTCATTAGTGAGGATGCGTTTAGACAAGCTATGAGGTACGTTGTTCAGGATGTTCTTGGTGTTGCTAGGGTTGACAGGTGGGTCTACAAGGATGAGGAGGGGTTCGTGTATGGTTATCCAAGTATTGTAGATGTTGATGTTGTTGTGAGAGATTCTGAACATATTTTAATAGAAATTAAGTCGAGGGTCTCTAAGGCAGATGTGTCTGAGTTGTATAGAATTGGGAAGCTATATGAGAAGGTTGAGAAAGTGAAGCCTAGACTTGTTATTGTTGGAGGATTTATTGATTCTGATGCAAGAGATTTAGCTAAGAGACTTGGCGTTGAGATAATTCCAATAATAGAGACTATGTACTAAGACGTTGAAGTACGTGTTGAAGACCTACTGTAATTGTAATTTACTTTAGAGAATGTCTACTGAGACCTTAGAGAGACCGCTTCCCAAGCCTAGAGATGAGACTTACATTTCGATGCGTGTACTTGAGGCACTTGTTGAGGCTAAGCTTGCATTGAGATTTCTTCAGGAAGGTCTTACACGTAGTGCTGCTGGCAAGGCCTTTCAAGCATGGAGAGCAATGTTAGCGGCTCCGCTTAGGTTAGAGTTACCTAAGTTACTTGAGATTGTTAAGACTGAGGAAGAACGTAAATGGCTAATTGAGAAGGTTGTCCCTTGAGTTCCATCTACGAGGATTAAGGCGTTGTCACAGATGTTGGAGAAAATTGGTTTTGAGACACTTTCAGTGTGGACAGATAAGGCACTCAATCTCCATGACTACCGGTACAATGGTCCTGACCCAGATATGGCACTGTCCAAGTACAGGACCGGGGAGGAGGCTGCATATGATATTCAGTTACTTATTCATGAACTTGTTAGACGTGTAGAGGCACTGAAGACTAGAATCAAATGGAGTGAAGAGCTTGAGCAGGCGCTCAACGAAGTTAAGACTATTCTGAAATTATGACATGATTTGAGGTACTGTATGTGAGTAGGTACGATAAGATTATATTGAAGTTTGCTAATATCTACGTGAAGTTTGTTGATAGGAATGTTGCTCTGAGACAATTTGAAGAAATTGCTGAGAGAGGGACATGTGCTCCCATGGTTATCTACGGCCCTGAGGGATGTGGAAAGACAGCATTGCTTAAGCAGATTGCTCATTTATTTAGAGAGGCTGATTATAAGGTTGTGTATGTTAATCCTCTTGAAAACGATATTCATAAGGCTGTGTGCTGTAGTGATGATGTAAATGAGCTTGTTATTGAAACTGTTAAAGATTTGCTTTCAATATACTTTGGTGATATTGTCAAGGCTCTTGCATATGCTGGTCTTGCTGTCCTGTCGAGAATATTAAGGAGATTCTCTAAGCCTAAGGTAGCGGTACTGTTAGATGATGTGTTTCAAGCAGTTGGGCTTGAGAGTACCTCAATATTGTCCTACGTTAAGTCTGCACTTAATCTTATAGAATATCCTCCACAGGACTATGATAAGGTTATCATAGTAATAACAACGAGCGAAGGCATGTCCAGAGAAGAGATTGGACGACATAGGTGGGCTGACCTATATGCAATGTGGAACATGACCAAGGAAGGTCTATACGAACTGTACTGTCAGATACCTGGCAGCAAACCACCTTTTGAGCAAGTATGGAAGTGGACTGGTGGTAATCCATGGATTCTTGCAAAATTATATGAAAACAATTGGAATGTCGAAATTTTAATTAATAAAATTGTCGAGTCTAGGAGACTATTATCATTCTTGAGGACTTTAAATGAGGAAGAGAGGAAAATCCTTACGAAGGCTGTTGAAGATGTTGATTATCTATGGCATAGTTTAGACAAGTGTACAAGTCTTGTTAGAGATCTTGTAAGACTTAACCTCATTATGGATTCATTACCAATGAGAGAACATTACCTATGGATTGACTCTCCACCACCTGAAAAAGACCAGGAGCTAGGTATTGGAAAACACATGGCATGGCAAACACCTCTCCATCGCGAAGCCATCAGGAAGGCACTACAGCTACTGTCATAGCACACGTATACGAAAATTAACTAGAGAAAGTCGAGATTCGTCTAGAAGCTTATCCGGTCCCTAGAGGATTTGAGAAAGTTTCGTAGAGAAGTTGGTAATATCATTGTTGACAAGCTTCTGATTTTTGTATAGAAGTTCTCAGCATGTAACTGTCTAGTAGTGAGCAAGTAAATTTTAGTTAGTAAGTTCTTTGGTCTATATGTGAGAGTTGGGTTAGAGCACATTCCTGAGCCATACAGGGAGGTTGTGAGAGTGTTACTTGATAGGCTTTTGCAAGTGATGGGTTGTAGACTTGTGTCTCTTGCTGTGTATGGCTCTGTTGCTCGTGGTACACCTAGGAGAGATAGTGATCTTGATCTGCTGGTAGTTGCGAAGGACTTACCTAAGAGTATTAGTCAGAGAATAAGAATTTTCGAACAGGCAGAAGACATGATACAGGATGTCCTAGATAGACTCCTTGATCAGGGATACTACATAGCACTGTCACCTATAATGCTTACACCTGAAGAAGTACGAAGGATACCTCCTATCCTGCTTGACATGACAGAAGATGCAGTAATCGTGTATGACAAGGACGATTTTCTGAAGAAAGTCCTCAACTACCTGAGAGAAAAATTAAGAGAACTTGGTGCACACCGCGTATGGATTGGAAAGAGGTGGTACTGGATCCTGAAGAAGGATTACAAGTTTGGAGAGGTGATAAAGATTGAATAATATTGCCCTAGCTAGATCACACATTAGGCAAGCTGAAGAGAGAATAAAACATGCTAGAGAAGCACTAGAGTCAGGAAATTATCCATATGTCGTCAGACAATGTCAAGAAGCGGTTGAGCTCTGTCTTAAAGCTGCATTAAGGCTAGTTGGAGTCGAACCACCAAAATGGCACGATGTTGGTCCAATACTCAGAAAAGAAGCACAAAGATTCCCACCGTGGTTTAGGGAGAAGATAGACCTGCTTGCATCAATCTCAAGAAGCTTAAGAAAAGAACGTGAACTCGCCATGTATGGAGATGAAGAGCTTGGAATACCACCTGAAGAATTGTACACACGCATAGATGCTGAACAAGCATTAACGCAGGCGCAGACTGTACTAGACCTCGTGAAGAAACTCCTTCAAGAAATGGTAGGTACGCAGTAATGGGACTCATAGGTCTAAAAGAGTTGCTTGACAGAATTTCAAAACATGACGAAGAGTTTCTGAAAAATAGAGGAGGAATTGAAGAAAATATATGAGAAACTTGGAGAACATGATAGGAAGTTTAATGAGATTATTGCGAAGTTAAATGTGCATGACGAGAAATTTAGCGAAATTTTATGTAGGCTTGAAAATGTTGAAAAGAGACTTGAAAATCATAGTAAAATACTTGAAGAACACGGTAGGAAAATAGAAGAGTTAATGAAAGCAGTGAATGAACATAGTATAATACTTAGTAGACATGGTGCAATACTTGAGGAACATGGTAAAAAGATAGATAAGCTAGCAAAGGCAATAGAGAGACTTGAGACTAGACTTGAAGAATTAGCAAACATAGTTAGTGAACATGGTAAAAAGATTGAAGAACTTGCAAGAGCTGTCACAGAGCATGGTGGGATACTTGAAGAGCACAGTAAACGAATTGATGAGTTGGCGAGGAGTGTACAGGCACTAGGTGTAAGGTGGGGATTATTCTCTGAGGAGGCCTTCAGGAAAGGCATGTATGCTATCGTCGAGAAACTTCTCGGTGTTGCTCATGTTGAACGATGGATTTACAGAGATGAGGAAGGGTACGTATATGACATTCCAAGTATAGTAGATGTAGACCTAGTAATCAAAGACGATGAACATATACTTATTGAAATTAAGGCTTCCATAAACCCAGGCGATGTAGCTGAATTTAAGAGAATTGGAGAACTTTATGAAAAAGTTACAGGAAAGAACCAAAACTTCTCATAATAACACCATACGCACATGAAAGAGCTAAAGAACTTGCAAAAAGATTAAACATAGAAATCTACGAAGGATTAAGCTAATCAAGTTTTTCAAGAATTTTGTCTATAATACTGTTCGGCTCCTTAATTAAGTCTGGGTTCTCTATCAGTATATTGAACACATGCTTATAGATAGGCAACTCCCATGCATATAGACGACCAATGCCTAGCTCAGGATCTGGTCTCGGTCTTTGACCAGAGAGGAAACTATAATCACTCGAAGGTAAACAGATAACAAGGTTCTCCTGCAGCAGGACACGCCTAACATTCTCATGCACTTCATCTATCATATCAACATCTTCCACAACCTTAGCAAGCTGCGCATACGATTCCCTATTCGTTAAAAGCCCTCTTACCCTTACATTGAGCACAAGCACCCTATCTACTATATCACAAAGCCACTTCCTCAAGCCACTGCTCACAAGTGCCTCTACCTCACGCGGATTACCTCCAGTCAACCTATACACAAGATCATACTCATTCTCCAACTCCCAACCCCTTAAAATACACAATTCTCTTATCGAATCCCTATCAAGATTCCACATAACACTAAATTCACACTTACTACTTGAACTAGCAAGCACATCTGCAATAGTTCCATAGCTAGTTATTACAAATACTGAAGTCTTCAAACCATACATTCTCTCAATATCCTTCATAAGGTTATACATAAGCTCTACAGACCGTTTAGCATTTTCAGCCATGTATACCTCGTCTAGAATCATAATAATACGTTCATAACCTCTCTGCCTGAGAATACTCGGTACCCTTTTAAGAACATATAACAGCACATCCTCAATACTCCAGGTAGAATATTTAGAAAGCTTATAAACAAGCATAATTAAGTTTTCGAGATCTTCCAACAAGTGCCTCCCCGGTAGTTCT
>CAYPXK010000052.1:0-6306 GCA_964414695.1 uncultured Thermoproteaceae archaeon
AGCATACACATCCTGAAGGATGGACTCTGTGACTCTAGCTAGGTATTTTCTCCCTCTCGAGGTCTCAATAACTAGATATGAGCCAACGGGGAACTCAACATTCTGACACTCAGATATTACGTGAACACGAGTCTCAGAGAGCTTAACAATGCTAGGTAATTGTCTACTTACGATTCCTATGTACTTCCTACAGTCAATTTCCTGTAGAGCCTCTCTACAAGTCTCCATTAGCTACATCAGCTGTAGTCACCTATGCTGAACCTCAATTTTTAGATACCGCTAACTTCCTCACGTTCCTGAGACAGTATAAGCATGAGCTCTTCTAAACTCTCAAAAGTTGGGTCCACCGGAACTACAGACCATAAGTACCTGTATACTCCACCTGAGAGATCCTTACAGAGTCTATCAGCTAGATGCACAGGTATGGGCAGACCTTCAGGATCTAGTAGAGCAGCAACATAGGGCTTGAGCTCATGTAGTGTCTCTTCTGAAAGTGCCTCAATCCTGACAACATGTCTCACATGGTGTGTACGCTTCACGAGATATCCAACATACTTCTCATACTCCTCATCCCCTACCCTGACCCTAATACATAGAGTACCAATGTACGCAACTCCCCGACTGGAACTCTCTAACAGGTCTCGAGTATACAACAGTGCAGCTTGGTCATCTGTCACACTTAGACCATGCATCTGAGCAAGATATCTACTATGTGAAAGTCTCTTCACAACACTAATAACCTTATTTTCAAAGTTCCTACTTTTCAATATGTTTACCCTCTCCTTTATTAAACCAAGGTACACTCTACTATATCTGAAGTCTGGCCTCGTTAAAATTCGTGGAGTTGGAAATAGAGGACCATCAATTATTAAATAACCCTCACCTGGCCATGTATTTAACAGTACATTCTCTAGACTTATCCTAACTTCATCTTTCATAACATCTTCATTAAATTTACCATCAAATACCTCATCTATAAACCTTGAACATGTATAGAATACTTTACTCCACTCTACTAGAATATTCTTGACCTCACTATCAGCAACGTACCTGGGTCTAACAGCAATCCAGCGTGTATTAACAACTCCAGGAACCGTCACTATCCTGTTACCAACAAGTGCCCCAGTCGTTATTACAATATCTATCCCTGTTACTCGGAAAGTTCTCACAGACGCATCAAGACCCCAGAATCTGTTACCCAGTCTGACGTCCTTAGTGTCCACTAGCTCAACCTCATAGACTGTGTATGATACATCTATGACATTAGTTGCAGCAGTCTCAACAAGGTCAGCCTCATCTTCCTGAGCTATCGGTCCCTGCCTCCTGTATAGCTCAACTAGAAGTTCAGCAAGTTTGCGAGAGTCAAACATGTTTATTTCTTACGTTTATCAAATTTTATACATACTTCACCTAGACCAATATTGCTTGAACGTCCAATACCTGAGAATTTAGAAAAGTTAAATAGCTTAAGATACGTTAAACGTCTTTTCTCACTTCTTGAATCAATACCATACTTAACCCATCCAACAAAACCCCTCTCTCTAAGTTTTCTAAACTGTATCGTCACAGGTTTTATACAGTGATTAACTTCAATAATCTCATATGGTGCAAATAGAACATGTGAAAGACTTACATAATTTCTCTTCACTAAATTGTTCCACTTATACACAAGTGATAGAACTGTCAACATCGGCTGAGGATACAGTGTGTGCCTACTTGGATAGTCTCTAAGACGTGGATGCTTTGGATACTGTAAAAGCGTCGGCGTCTTAAACTCTATTAACACCGTATCATAATCATCGTCAGGTTCAAGATCTCTCTCAGACACAACATTCACTTCCTGTAACTTCACCTCCACGGTGCCCATGTTAAAGACTTCATACTCACCAGATATGCTGTCCAATATCTTAAGTACAGTATCTGCATTTATTACAATTCCCCTATAAGCGTAAGAATCTGTCTCAAATACAACAATATCAAAGTAATAATTCACACCTTTCCTAATTACTGGTCTTCTCTCATACTCACACCACAGAAACTCTGTACTATCACTCTGACGTCTATATATGAAAGTTACTCTTACAGGCTTGACAGGAGTTCGCGACAATTCAGTTTTACTCATGAAAAGCTCTGCAATCTTTTCTAAACCATTTTCTCGTAAACTCTTAACAAATATCTGTTTTACAAGTCTTGAAGTAATTGATGGTAGTACAATATCCTGTCGAGGAGTGATACAGTACGTTAAGCGATATATGTTCACGCTCTTGAAGCAACTTCTCCTGAGTTATTAATAAAATTGTTGTAACCATGCTGGCAATCTGCCTATGTTAATAGTATACTATCCTCACTGTCTGACTCCAAGACATCACCAATGACTATCCTCCTCTTATACGAGGCCGGTGTTAAAGGAAAAATCTGCACATTAACTCCTTCGAAACCTCTGACAAGTCTCCTGATGCCAGCCTCAATCTCCCTTATCAGTGATGGCGTAGCTATGCCAAGGAAGGCACTTCTCTGAATTCTTTTCAGACCTTTACTTTTAAGAAATTGAGCAACCTGTTCTCTGAGATTGTCATCAGAAATATCGTATATGACGAGAACGTAGAGTTCCATATCCTTAACTAAGCATTTTCAATAGCTCTGACAAGCTTATACACCCACTCTCTTAATTTTATACTATCCCCATTAGGAATTACGTAGCCAAGTCTAATAAATTTACTTAATTTTTCATTATTGACGTCCTCTCCTTTGAATAACCTCACAACATCACTATCTATCTCAATGGGCAAGGGAGGCAGTATCACAACATCACTATCAACATCAGGACAGTACACAATCCAAGATTTTGCAATAGATGCAATTGTTGCTATATACACAATCTCAAGCTTAAGTCCTCCCGAGATAACTGTATAGACTTCGTAGCCACTTATCGAGTACTTAAGAACTTTTCTAGCAAATCTATCAACAAGATAAGATAGGGCCTCTGCAACTTTTTCACTATCACTTTCGAATAAACCCTTAACAGAAACTATCGAATCAATATCCGATCTGACACTGGGCCCTAGCACCAAATTAGCTAGCCTGGGAAGTACCTTCGCTAGAGTGCGTGCACAGAAGAGACAGGATCCGGTGTCCGTGGCAAGTAGCTGGAACTTAACTTCAACAACATTGTTCAGTTTCTTTAATAACTTCGTAACTGTGTTCAGTTCTGCAGAATATTTTTGAGGATTTTCTAGAAGCATATTACATACAAGATCATTTATTATCTTATCGAAGAAATTTACATTGTGTATAAGACTTCTCTTTTCATCTAGAAGCTTTATTATAGCTTTAGAATCTACATGCTCTTTAAGTCCTAGAAATTTTACAAGTTCTCTTTTAAATGTCTCAATTTGCAATAAATTATTAAGTAAGGAAATTCCACAGGTTATTACTATGAACAGTCTTGTTTCTTGACATTTCGTAACTTCTGAAATTGCACATCTGCTACTGTGTACCACTAGTTCGAGAGTGCGTAGTTTAGATAAAATACCTATGTCCTCTCAGTAGCCTAACCTGTAAGGCGTGTATGGAATTTCCTGCATTATGTACTGTACTACTCTCCTTGCCTGTCGCTCAATCTCTGGTCTAATCTTGTTAAGTTGCTCAAACGTTATCTTAGCCACATTGACAAGTCCCTCACTTTCACGTTCAGGATCACGTAGAGCTAGGAGTTTTCCTGGAGTCTTTCTGGCAGTTGCTATTAATGCTCGATCAATAGCTGGTCTAAACTCCTCCATAAGGTCAAAAACTAGGCTCATACGACCTGTCCTTGGCTTATGTAGGAACCCTACGTATGGATTGAGCCCTACCAAGAATATGGCTCTCCAGACTTCTTTCCTAAGGATTCCATATGCTATGTTAAGTGCCTTATTGAATGGATCAACTTCCTGCCCTGGCACAACATCATATTTCTTTAATCTTTTCTTAAAACCAAAATTCTTCGGAATTAGATGTTTAACACCTCTCCAGTACCAGCGAGCTGCAGATGCTTCAACGTTTCTAACATCATCAACATCTTTACAATCATTAAGCTTCTGTAAATACATGTACATGTTGTCTATAGATTCCTGTATCGTATAGTACAGCTTCCTATCCTGAAGTTTTACAAGCTTCTGAAAATACTTCAGGTTACTTATCTGATTCTGTATTTTACCATATGCGAATCCCCTAGCTAGGTGAAGTCTCTTCTCCCTACTTAGATAGGCCTTGAGCTGCTTAATCCAGAGCTTATAGATTGAGCCATATGTTGCAGGAATTACACGTGCAGCTGGCTTTCCATTATCAAACACGACGATGTCAATACCATGCTTAAGAGCCTCCAGGAGGGCGGCCATCGATATTGACGAGCCTCTTACCCAGAACACAATCGAGTCAAGCTCAACAGGACTAACCTCAAGCTTCTTGACTAACCTGAGCTTGCCATTCTGGTCACGCTCACGCACATACAGTACAAGCAGTCCCTTTCTGAGCCTCAGTCTGGCACCCCACTCATCTATGAACAGGACCTTCCTAGACATTGAGAATATTTCAATGATACAAATTTCTGCATTTCTTAGCTATGGTCTATGTTTAAAAGGACAGACCTTACTAAATGGACAGCTTACACATTTATCAACATCTGGAACATGGTCTGGAGGCTTCCCTGTCTTCAACATATTCTCAATCTCTTTCACGATTTTCAAAACAAGATTCCTCATAGAGCTACTGTACACTATCCTAAACACTTTACCACCTTCACTCGTAACATAATATAGACCACACTGTTTCACTTTACCCAAACTCTCCTCTAGCAACAGCGCATATGCACATACCTGAACAACATGATCTCTCCTAGGTCTATCACCTACCTCACTCCACTTAACATCAACAGGTATGTAATATCCAAACTTATCAACTATGACATATTCTACACATCCCTGCAATCTATATCTAATACTTCTCAAGTATATGTTTTTCAGAAGTTTAACACCCTTAAACATTTTATACAGAAAAAGTACAGCTTTCTCACGCTCTACCTCTCTCCCATATTTCATATACTCTGTAACAGCACTCTCTATGCCCAGCACCTTTCTAATATATACAATATATGGACAGTAGACATAGTTTTTCAAATCTGTTACACTTATCATAGTAATTTTACAACATTCTAATTCTCACTCTTCTTGAAGGCTTGTCCTGTGCCTTCTTCTCTCTTGTCTCTACTCTCTTTCCAGTACAGTACTCGTAGAAGGGACAGCTTGGACTACAGTGCTGTGAGAGACCAGGATCTATCTGCTTATCAACAATGTCTGCCTTCCTATCTCTCTCATGTAGAAACTCAAGTCTAAGATCATCACTTATTTGAACAAGTTTCCAAGACCAGGAAACTTCACCATCCTGATTTACACTCACATTGACAAGTATGCCAAAATCAACAGGCTGTGAAAAGAGACTTTCCATAACCAGGGCATATCCAGCTAATGCAAGCTCTCCCCTACCTCCTTGCCCTACCTTGATCTCTACAGGAATGTTTGGATAAAGTACTGCATCTACTCTAACGTTTCCAAGACCAACAAGAGAACCATCGAGACAGACCTCACTTACAAGAGGAACAACCTGCAGCGCTAGGGAATCAACAAAAGAGACGGTTCTTCCTCTACGAATTTTATCAAACATTCCTGAATAAACTGTAGCTCCCTGAGACCACAAGTTCCAAAATAGAGACTCCACAAAATCTCTAGATAGTGGACAATTTGAAAAATCTACAACTTTAGAAAAAACCTTCTTACCCTCAGACTTCAAAACCTCTAACAACTCCATTCCCGACTCAACAAGACTACCATACAAAACACGTTTAACAGCTACAACAAGCTCATGAAAAATCCTATGAACTAAAGCACCAACAAAAACACGCTCCGAAACACGTTCCCTGACCCTAACCACATACCTAAGATAGACATCACGACCACTACTACAAAACTCACCAACAACATCAGAAACACCAAGCCTAACACATCCAGTAAACAAAACAGGAGGACGAGACCAATTCCAACCCCTCAACTCATCAGACACAAAATCCCTAGGAAACTGAGCAACCTCACGACAAATACGAACAACATCATCCCAAGTAAAAAACACAATAGACCAGTATCTCTTACCTAAAAATCCATTAACAAAACAAAGAGAAGCACAAAAACATGACACACATACCATCGTAACACGTATTACTTGTATTACGATGTCCTTGTCGAAGTTTTACTCATCAGGATGTTATGGCAGTGGCAT
>CAYPXK010000053.1:0-5934 GCA_964414695.1 uncultured Thermoproteaceae archaeon
CAGTCAAGCATCCAAAGACGAGGCCAGATACTATTGCGAAGGTAGCATCCATCTGCTTAACGCTCTTCTCCACCTTCTCCCATTCTACATCTCTCACCATGGGTACCACCACAAGTCTCGATTATGGAAGCAATCAGTTCTGGAGAGAGACATAGCGTGCCATGCCATTTCAGCCGGTAGTAACGTTTTGCAATAGCCTTCCCCTCCTCCACCACGACACTTGACTCCACTATGCCAGCAGACTCTAGCTTCTTCAGGTGAATCTTTGCGAGAGCCCTTGAGACACCAAGATGCTCCGCAATTTCCGCCAAGTACATGCTTCCATGCTTCCACAGCAGGGCCACCATGCAGAGTCTTAGCGGATGAGCAAGAGCATCGAGCAACTTCGCAATCTTCTCCAACTCCTCGCAGGACATGACACATCCCCATAGTCCTCGCGTAACTTATAGTAAACGAGTAATAAAAAGATTACGAGTAGCAGAGGCGTTCACGCATATCCCATGGACAGGCAAGGTCCTCAACAACAGACTTGTAGAGTATTACAATACAATTTAATAACAATGTCTTACCTTACAAAAGTCGTACCATGCAACAAATTTACAGCAAATTACAAAATAATCTGTTTAATACCTAGATCTAGCTAGCTACAAAATATAAAAAACAATAATTCTCGTGTGCCTTAGGACAGAGTAGGCACTGCATGGCATGCCTGACTTCGTTACCTGATGAATGTTATGTAGAATAGAATTGTTCGAAAATTCTCTTTTTGGCAAAAAGAGAACTTTGGTGCGGCCGCCGGGATTTGAACCCGGGTTCAGCGGCTCGGGAGGCCGCCATCCTAGACCAGGCTAGACTACGGCCGCGGTGATCCTTGTCTCGTGTTTTATCGTTTTGTCTGGGTGTTTTTTATTTTTGCTTCTGCGTTCTCTAGTATTGTTTTTGTAAGTTTTTGATGCAGTGTCGTGGGGTGTGGAGTAGGTACGTTGTTGGTGTTGATGTTGGAGGTACTTTTACTGATGGTGTTGTTCTAGATGTTGAGAGTGGCCGCTTTTGGAGAATCAAGGTCCTAACAACTGTTGAGGACCCCTCTGTTGGTGTTGTCGAATGTGTCAAAGCCTTGCTCAATGCCTCCTGTGTAGGGCTCGAGGATGTTCTATACATCTCTCATGCAAGTACCATTGGATCTAACCTCCTCCTTGGACAGGAGAAGCTTGAGTTGCCTAAGGTCATGATGATTGTGACCAAGGGCTTTCGTGACGTTATTTTCATTGGTAGACAATGTAGACCTGAGGTCTACAGTCTATGCTTTAGGAAACCCAAGCCTCCAGTAAATTATGAAGATATTGTTGAGGTAGATGAGAGAGTTAATGCAAAAGGTGAAGTTGTTCAAGAGGTTTCTGATAAGGAGCTTGAGGATATTGTTGATAAGGTTAGACAAGCTAATCCCGATGTTATATGTGTATGTTTCTTAAATTCTTACATTAATCCTCACAATGAGGTCAAGGTTAAGAAATTTATTGAAGAAAGGTTGGGAACACCCGTTGTTGCAAGCTCTGAAGTTGTCAAAATTTGTAAAGAATACGAGAGATTTAGCACAGCCCTTGTAAATGCCGTTCTTATACCTGTTGTTGCTAAGTACATACATAAACTATGTAGAGCTTTTGAGAAGACTAGACTCTTCATTGTAGCATCGTACGGTGGATTGATAGATGTTGAACATGCCGTTAAACTTCCTGTACTTCTAATAGAGTCAGGTCCTGCAGCTGGTGCAGTAGCTTGTTCAGAAGTTGCGAAACTTGCAGGACTGGCCAAGGCAGTTGGCTTTGACATGGGTGGAACAACTGCAAAGTTCTCAACGATAGTAGATGGCAAGCCCTTCCTCACTGATGAGTACGAGGTGGGCGGCAGGGTACACATGGGACGTAGAGTACGTGGCACAGGGCTGCCAGTGGCAATATCGATGATCGATCTTGTCGAAGTGAGTGCAGGAGGTGGAACAATAGTGTGGGTTGACGAGTATGGAGCACTGAGAGTTGGACCCCAGTCAGCTGGTGCAGACCCAGGACCAGCATGCTATGGAAAGGGTGGAACAAGACCAACAATAACTGATGCACACGTCGTAATTGGCCGTATAGGTAGAGCACTTCTAAAAGGAGAGTTCCCACTCAGGAAAGATCTTGCAGTAGAGGCATTTAGAAAACATGTACTTGAACATGCGAACTTGACCCTCGAGGAAGCTGCCTACGGTGCAGTCAAACTAATTAACACACATATGGCACGTGGAATGAAAATTGCAATACTTGAACGTGGACTAGATCCAAGAGAGTTCACAATAGTCGCATACGGTGGCGCAGGACCACTCCACGCATGTGAGCTTGCACAGGAACTTAACATACGTAGAGTACTCATCCCACCAGCAGCTGGCGTGTTCACAGCACTTGGAATGACCTTGGCCCCATTCACGTTGAGAGACGAAGTGTCGATATATAAGACAGTTGACGAGGTAGATATTGAATTAGTAAAAACAACTGCACAGATTGTTAAGGATAAGTTGCTAAAATATGTCAGAGAAAACATTGGAAAAGTAGATAACATAATTTATGAATTTACACTAGGCATGAGGTATATTAACCAGGATCAGGAGCTGCATATAGATTTCAAAGTTGAAGACAATAAAATGAACATTGTGAGGAAGTTTGAGGAAAGGTATAGACTGATGTATGGGCATGTTTTAACTAAAGTTCCTATAGAAGTAACGAGACTCACTGTGACAGTTCGTGTAAAATTGGCAGATATTAATCTCAGGGTTGAGGTTCCTAGGGAAGTTAAGAAACCGCATGAAAATTCTATAATTGAAGAACGTGAAGTATATACAGGCACTACGTGGGTTAAGGTAAAGGTATTTGATAGAGATAAGCTTAGTCCAGGAGATTTTGTTGAAGGTCCTGCAATTGTTGAGGATTATGATACTACGGTCTACATTCCTGAAGGGTGGTCTTGTAGATGTGCATATGGAAATTTCTTATTAATTGAGAAGTGTTAAACTGATAAAATGTCTAAAATAGTAGAGTATGAGATCATTCGAAGCTGCTTACAGTACGTTGTTGAGAGGATGGGTACAGTATTGAGGAGATGTGCATTTTCTCCAAACATCAGAGATAGAGCAGACCTCAGCTGTCTCGTGTGTGATCCTGAAGGTAGGATAGTTGTCCAGGCTGAGCACATTCCAGTTCACCTAGGATCCATGCACGTTGGCATGTTCAGATTCTTAAAATACATTCAGGAGGAGGGTCTCGAACCCGAACCAGGCGACGTGTATGTAGTGAATGACCCCTACATAATTGGCACTCATCTAAACGATGTTACAGTTCTGAAGCCCGTCTTCTACAATGGAAAGCTAGTAGCATGGCTCGTCAACAAGGCTCATCACGTGGACATTGGTGGTGCATATCCTGGAGGACTATGTATACATGCAAGGACGCTATTTGAGGAAGGTCTCGTAATACCACCAACAAAACTCATTGCACGTGGATGCTTAAGGAAGGACATTCTCAACATGTTACTCAACAATGTCAGGATGCCCATGTACACGTATGGCGATCTCCATGCACAGATCTCTGCATGTAACATCGGTGAACAGGAACTATGTAAATTATGTGAGAAGTACGGTGTGGAGACAGTGTTCCAGTGCTTCAACTACATTATTGAGCATACTGAGGCATTGACAAGGGCACGTGTGCGTGAATTATCAGGTGCTGGACGCGGCGAGGACTATGTTGAGCTTAATGATAAACTTGTGAAAATATGTGTAGAACTGAGATTCTCGAAGGCCGAGATCCACGTGGACTTCTCAGGAACAGATCCGCAGCTTGACTGTCCTCTAAATGCTGCGTTTGGCGTCACAACGGCGTCTGTGACATTTGTACTAAAGTCAATACTTTTCCAGGACATTGAAATAAATCACGGATTTTACAACGTTGTGAAGATTGAGGCTCCCGAAGGAACGGTTGTGAATCCTAGGAGACCTGCACCTGTAGGTCTCGGAAATGTGGAGACGAGCCAGAGAATTGTTGACGCTGTGCTTGAGGCTCTCTCTCAGATAATGCCAGATAAGGTACCTGCACAGTCTGGTGGAACCATGACAAACGTCATATTGGCTGGACCAGGATGGGTGTTCTACGAGACAATTGGCTGTGGAGCTGGTGCATGTCCATACATGGATGGTGAGGATGCGGTACATGTCTACATGACAAACACGTTAAACACGCCAATAGAGGTTATTGAGCGTGTAATACCTGTACAGTTCATTGAGTACTCAATAAGAAGAGGTAGCGGTGGTTCAGGAAGGTACAGGGGAGGAAATGGGATCGTACGATGCTTCAAGATTCTGGACAGGGCCTGGCTGTCAGTTGTGATGGACCGCGTAAAGCTAAGACCACGAGGACGTGCAGGAGGCGAAGATGGACTTCCTGGACAGGTACAGATAATTAAGAGGAACGGCACAGTGACACTGTCAGGAAAGACCACAGTCGAGCTTGAGCCTGGTGACATTGTCAGAATAGAGACGCCAGGAGGCGGAGGATTTGGAAGACCATAGACGAAGATTCAGTACCGTTAAGCCCTCTTCACCATCTCTGCTTCGACCGCACTCATCACACATATCTCAACTACACCCCTGCTCTTACCCTTTTCCCCATACGCGACCTCTGGAACGTACAATGATTCGACCTAGGGTAGTCACGATACTACTCGCATCCGGTGCCAAGGGCGGTGTTGGCAAGTCCACGATTGCAGCATCCTTAGCACCACTCTTTGATGCGAAGGTCCTAGTGCTTGACCTAGGCATTGATGGAAACACCACAGTCGCAGCGTACCATAGAGTGAACACCGATGACATGACAGGATTACTTGATTATCTCCTACTTGGACAAAGTTACGACATTGCAGAATCGAAGATTAGTAAAAACGTGTTCATCTTACCTGCAGGTCACATAACGGGTCTAAGAGCATCTCTCCTTGCAATACCAAATAGGTACAGTATAAAGACAAGATTCAATAAACTCCTCATAGAACTAGCAAGAGAAGGTTTTGAAATAATCATAATTGACACACCTTCAAACGCTGAACTTCTCACATCAATATACGTCACACTACTCTACTACTCCGACATTCTATGTCTAGTTACTGAGCCTACACTACCTGCACAGGAGACACTATACGCATGGTGGAACACATTTTCAAAAGTCATAACAAGAGACTCTCAGACAGTTAACATAATAGTAAACAAGTTCATCGAAAAATTTCACAATAATATAAATGCACTCAAGAAATATGTAATGGGTGGCTCATTAATAAAAATACCATTCGATGCAGCAGTCCTAGCACTATCATCAAACGCCGAGCTCCCAATAATGTATCAAGAAGCGTCAAGATTCAATAAGGCTCTCTCAGATCTACTTAAAATAATAGAAGAACAGTGCATAAGATACATAGGAGTAAGACAGTTCTCAATATGACATACGATACAAAAATAAGAGAAAAATCCCTCGAACAGATACTCCAAGAACTTGGAGTATCAGAAATAGAGCAAATAGAAGAAACAGCACAAAAAGAATACCGTAACATGTACACAAATAATACAGAGCCCAAAGAGAGCACATTAACAATAGAGGATGATAGAACTTTCAAAATTGATACAGACATACAATCAACGACCTCGGCCACTAGTCTAATTCATGCACTTAAGATACTGCTACACACAGTCAACGATGACATAGTAATAAAAATTCTAGAAAACATAAAGCTAGATGCAATAATTAAAGAACTTGAAAATTACGAACCTGAAGTTGGTAAAATAGTGAAATTAGCTCTAATTGCTCACAAGGTGATTCAGAGTGAAGAATAGGGAACTACGAAGGACAATAACAAAAATAT
>CAYPXK010000054.1:0-5346 GCA_964414695.1 uncultured Thermoproteaceae archaeon
AATGCATCAGTAGTCGAGCATAATCCTCATCACTTAAGGGAATTTACACTAAGTGAACTATTGAACATTGTTAGAAAATTAAACAAAGGTTTAAAACTTGAAGGTAGAGGCATTATTGTAGCATCAATATATGGACAAATAGCTGTCAATAGATTGCTGTCAGCTCTCAGGAAGTTCCTCAAGATTTATATAACACGTTTCTTTTCTCATGAGACTGTCGATGTATCAGACTTGGAGAAGTATCTTTCTGAGGAAGATTTTATACAATTAGCTAGATGTGAACCTTATAGACCTGGAGTATTTAGAGACTATGCACATATTATCCTTGTGCTTTGCGTTGTTTAGATTTCTTTTTCTTCATATAGTGTGTCTCATATTTTTCAAGTGCTCCTGCTTCTTCAAGAGCTGATATTATTGCTATGACTGTTGATGTTATTGCGTAGTCTGTAGCTATTGTAACCTGTGGTATTAGATCTATTACAAGTGTTGCAAATCTAAATATTCCAACTGGTATTCCTTCTCGAGCACCTACAAGTATGTGAACTTTATCATATTTTGTGAATATTTCTGCTAACTTATCTTTTACATGCATTATGTACTGTCCTTTTGGATCTGTAACTATTATTGGCTCATCTTTATGTAGTCTAACATATTGATATAGGTCGTACACATAGACAGGTACCTTGTGTACAGGTCTTCCATAGCTTCTCTTCTGTATCTGATATCTGGACTCTATTCCTTCCTGTACTCCCTGAAGAAATGTCACAAGCTCCTGAGCTGTCACAGGCTTGTAATGTGCGATGTATAGTTCACCTATCTCAAATGTCTGGACAGCACGGCCTATTCTGACGCCCATCTTTCGACATGCCTCAAGAGGTCCTGTATATGGCATCTGAACTATGACCATCTTGCGGAGAATGGGCAGTGCAATTGGCTTGCCTGGAATCATCTTTCTATACTCTTCCTCTCTCGGTACGACACATATCGCTGCAACATCATCAAAAATCTCGATGTAGAATGCCTTGTCAGGATACTCTAGATCAACGTCGGCACCTGTAACTTCCTGAACAGCCTTTCCAGCCTGTACATTGACATCTATTGACGAGAAGTCATGTTTTCCTCGTCTTGTAGTTCTTATTGCAAAAGTCTCTCCTTCCCTAAGGACGTTCTTTGCAATTTCCTTAACAGCCTCACATATGTCTGCCAGCCTTGCGGGCACTACCTTCTCAACTGTCAGTACATGTGATGCTTCAGGAATTTCCCTCTTTATGAAATCTGCAACCTCGAACTTCCTATCTCCAAGACCTCTGACAAAGACTATCCCAAGCCATCGCTCTAGGTCTACAGTTACCTCACCTGGAATATTGTTCTCCCTGAGATACTCCTCAATTCTTGAAGCTACAATGTTCTCAATTCCCTTAGGTGTCTTTACTATGATGTCAATGTCCCTGAACATACCTCAAGTACTATGCTGACCTTGCGATACGCTTATTAATTGCTCCTGTGACAGCCGTATGGCAGATACAATGCCTAGAATACCTTATTTACGTGAGGAAGTTGAGATTCCTCCTGGAGTACAGGTCGAGGTTAGGCAAGAGAACAATAACCTGATAGTGAAAGTGAAAGGTCCAATGGGAGAGATAGAGAAGAACTTTGGATTTGTCCCACTTCTGGCACATGTGGAGGATGGCAAGGTCGTCCTCGAGACATATTTTGCAAAGAAGTTTGAGAAAGCCCTGATTGGCACAATTGCGGCAAGGATAAGGAACATGATTCAGGGAGTCACAAAAGGCTGGAGATACAAGCTCAAGATAGTGTACTCACACTTTCCAATAATGGTTAAGGTACAGGGAGACAAGCTCGTTATTGAGAACTTCCTAGGTAGAAAAGACAAGATAATACTAGACATACCGAAAGGAGTTAAGGTACAAGTAACGAAGGACGACATCATTGTGGAAGGAATAGACCGCGACATTGTCAGTCAGTTCGCAGCAAACATAGAGGAAGCAACAACACTCAGAGGAGACGAGAGGCCATGTCCACATGGCAGAGAAGGTGGTCCTGGAGTCCTGGATGGCATATACGTGTATGCTGTAGAGCCAATTAAAAAGTAAAATAAAACACTACTTGAGTAGTAGGAGTCTCACATCTACACGTGAGCCCGGGCTTATACCAAGTCTATTAACAACATCCTTCGGAATTTGTATAACATAGTTATGCGCCCTCTCTTTCCCGTGATGTTGAACAGATGCCTCGAAACAAGCATCAAACTGCTCTAAGGTACTTGCAATAAAGGTACCAAACTCTTCCTTAAATAAGTGTACATAATTCTGAATTTCGCAAGTATTTTCAATTTTAATACCTGCAAAATTAAGCAAGTCTCTACATAGCTCTACAAATTTTCTGTAGAATTTCAGCTCAAATATATATGTCTCAAGATCTTGCTTGTGTAAAATCCAGGGGTATGTAGAGTACGAGCAAAAATACACATCTACAACTTGCACACCTTTCTCAAGTGCTCTAAAGTGTATTTGACTATACTTCTCTATTGAAGCTATCAGGAGCTCATATATAGATGTACTGTTATTTATACAGAGGCCCGAGGCGTCTGGAACTAGGTCTCTAATTTTTGCATTTTTCAGAATTTCTATTAAGTCTTCAATGTTTAATTCTCTGTCTGTCTCTATTAGCATGAGGGTGTTATCATGGACTATGAATTGCTTATTCTCAGTTATGTACATTGTGTATTTTTGTTTTTCTACTCTGTTGAATCCTTCTTTTTCAAATATGTTACATATGAAACCTATTAATGGTCCTTCATAAAGTTTCCATAGTGTCACTTCAATATCTCTATACTTTATGGTTATGTTTGTGAGTCCTCGTTTTCTATGACTCACAGTGATGATGCCGTGATCTTATAGAAGAACTTTCACAACGATGAGTGAGCCAAATATTGCCAGCAGGACTGCCAGTGCAATGAGTACGTACCCGTACTTTCTCCTGAATACTTTGTAGCCTTTGTGGCTTAGGAATGCGAGTGCTGTGAGCCATGCGTAGTCAAGCCATACGTGTGTAATGTAGATCAGTGGTATGTAAATTAGCCCTAGCTGTGCAGTCTGTATTACTATTATTAGTCCAACAGTTATCCACCATGTTAGGAACTGTGGATTTAGACTAGTGAGGAGAAATCCCACGACCAGAGGATTGGCAAGGTATCTTCCTGAGAGAGATTGGAACATGGTCATCTCCTGACCACGGAGTAGGCTTATGCCGTCTCTCAGTGTCAGGATGCTGAAGTACAGTATGAATGCTAGGGCAATAACTGCAAGTACAAGCTTGATAGGTCGCATATTGAGCAGCTGCAGGACCTGTCTCTGACCAATGATTAGGCACAGTGCTACAAAGTAGGGAAACTCGAAGATCATGTGTCCAACAGCTGTCAAGAATCCAGCTCTTGCACCTCCACGTGTGCCTAGGACTATTGTGGCCATCGTCAGTGGTCCTGGCGCGAGGGCGCCTGTAAGTGACAGCAGTATGACTGTCACCACTAGCTGGCTGAGAGTCAGCATCTGTCCAGTTCTTTTCAGCTATTTAAAAGAAGTGAGCTAGAGCTCACGTGGTGAACAGTCTGCGAGAAAGCTTATGATAGAACATGTATGGTGCTAAACGTGCAAATTTGAACGTGTACCTGCTCTTCCTAATGCGCACCTGCTGACAAGTGCCGTAGTACATGCCATCTGCGACAAGTATCGCAGTCCCCTCCGATTCCACGATTATGTCAACATCGACAGGATGAACTATGGGAACTAGAGCGGGAGAGAACGGTGCTAATGGAATAACAATCTTCACATTCTGTAACCTATAGTCAACTACGGGTCCTCCAAGTGCGAGAATGTATGCAGTTGACCCAGTTGCAGTAGCTACAATTACGCCATCCATTCTTCCTGAAAAGAGCTCGTCTCCATCTACTTCACGTACTGTGAATCTACATATCTTGCCAGGATTAACAAAACGTATCAATATTTCATTTAGACATAGAGTGAATATAGAGCCACTCTGTGCCTCAAGTAGCGTCCTCTCATCAATATAATAATCTCCTCTTCTAAGCTTCTCAATATGTTCATAAGTTATGTTATTGATATCTACATCACAGAAAAAATTCACCTTACCTGACCCAACGTGGTATATTGGTACCCTCAGCAGCTTCTCCAAATTGTCAATGTTGCTACTTACTAGATCATGAAGATACTGAAGAACTGACCCATCTCCACCCACGATAATCACTACATCAGGCCCATCATTACAGGATAGTCCAAGGCTCGCATCAATGCCAAGCTGAGTACACATGTCGAGAATTTTCTTAGCATGCTCTCTATCGCTATCTCTGTAGTATACGATACATGTCCTCTTTACAGGTGATCCCACGGTCTTCAACGTACCTCAATTAAATATTAAGCACCAAGTTTCCTAACAGATGAGCTGTCCAAAGTGCGGCTCAACAGACATCGTAATCGTAAGCGCAGAAGTACTGACATTCAAATGCAGAAAATGTGGACACACATGGTCATACGACATCAGGCCTGGACTAGTAAACACACCAAGCGGACCAGTACACTGGACAGACTACATGTACTACAAAGAACAGGCACTCGAAGACGCTAAAGACCTAATAAAAAGAGGAGAACAACTCGATAAAATACTTCAAGAACTAAAACAAAAATACGGAAACTACTTAACAGAAGAAGAAATACAAAGAATAATAAAGAAAGCACAAATACTACTAAAATACATGTAGAAAGACTACATTACTACACTAGTCTCCACACATTTACACTTAGCTCAAGCATATCAACAGTCTATTATACATCTATACCCTGACCCTCGACTACACAAGCTTAACAAGATTAAGATTCTGCAATTAGCTTCGTCATTACTTGTCCTTTTAAAGCACAATTACCTGGCGATTCTTGGGCCTGTATCTGCAACAGTTTGTTCTAACTAATTCGTAATAAAATTACTGTAAATAACCTGCATTATGCGTAGGTGCTGACTTACCTTAAGTTCTTCATAAATCCAAAGAGTTGTTTCACCGTGAGGTCGTCAAGGTCTTCATCTTAGTCTTTCTAGCCTATTTCGCAGAATACTTTCCTGAACCATCGGTCTTCATGCATTGAAAGGTCTCGTAATGTATCTCCAAGCTTCTCTACATGTTCTTGCGCTAGCTTATCGGCTAGGCGTAGGGCTTCCAGTACATCCTGTGCGCTTGGGAATGTTCTGTGCAGTACGAGATCCACAAGCATCTGCATGACTCTTGTTGTACATACATATGCGTTATATGTAGATACG
>CAYPXK010000055.1:0-6101 GCA_964414695.1 uncultured Thermoproteaceae archaeon
ACCTTAACCTCAAAGGATTCCTCAAGTCCGCAGATTGATGGGTTGTCACATTCCTGAAGTAGACACAGCGTCTGTCTGACAGTCAGCGGTGGAAGTGCCTCATAGTTCTCCAGTAACTTGTTAAGACACTCCTCGCGTGAGGGATACACTTTTGCCAGTTCTACAATATCGTCCTTCTCTACGTAGTCTGGGAGATACACCATTGCTGTCCTTATGATGTCCATTAGCGGTACGTCAACTTTAGCTATGTACTCTAGGACATCTGGAAGTACAGTGAAGACAACTTGAAGACCCTCAATTGCCGAACATAAGTTCCTGAGTGCGTGCAACGTCCTGATGAACTGCTGAACCTGAGGATCATCACTAGATATTGCTCCCTCATCGATGAACAGGATCGTGCCTCTGTAGCCACGTGACTGTGCAAGTAACGTTATGTCTCTAAGAAATTCCATTGGCCATCTCTTTGCATATTCTATGAAGTTATGTGCACCTGAGGACAGTATATCCTTCAATCTTCTACATACTTCATCAGAGCGAGAACATTTAGCATACTTTACCATGTTTATTACGAGAGTTGTTGAAGCAAATGCACCAACTATTGTACTGAGAGTCCTATTCTCCAGGAACGTTGTATCAATATACGCTCGTAGATACTCCTTCAATTCCTCGTACACGTTCAACATGATGTGAGTCTTTCCGCATCCAGCTCTGCCAATTATCGCTACAAGAGGACGGCCTTGCCTGACATACTTCAGAACCTGATCACGAGCCTCAATCCATCGTTTTCCAACTACTGTCGTTGCCAATTTTCTTGAGGCAACTAGGTGCTTCATCTTCTCACCAGCTTGACAAGTCCTACATGCACATTACCTATCTTAAGTCTAAAACTACCACCATGACACATAGCGTACTTCCAGCGCTTTGAGACAAGCAGCTTCTGCACATATGTGACAAATAGATCTTCGGGAATTCCATAGTGTCTAAGCATGTATTCACGGACTTTTCCTAAATCCACAAATCCTGTCACACTTCCTGCGCTTAACTTAATAAGAGCTTCATCAAATAAATTCTCAAAATCTTCAAGCGTTAACTTTGTTTCGAGCTCAGGTAAGAATATGAAATCCTTAATCTTCTTAAACTCATCATCTTTCACTATGCATATTCTAAATCCTCTTCCAAACTTTTGAATTTTCAAAGTTCCTTCTCGAGACAGTTCATCAAATAGGTTCTTCAAATAATCTGAACCTGGATTAAATATCTTATCAAAAACCTTCATGACAGAGGACGCAGGAATACACATGTATCTCCCCTCATCCTCTCCTAAGAGAACAGCAAGAATCTTCAATATCCTACGTACATAGACTATCCTCACAGTGATTCTAAAACGTCCCTATCTTTGAGGAAAATTGCAAAAATTGAGAGATATTTCTCAGATAAATAAGTCCAGCACAGAACAGCCACGGACATTAAATTCCTCTATCCTGAACCCATATTTCACTTCTTTGAAGTTTTTCCTGAACTCGACAACCTTCTTCCTGACTTCTTCAGGATCTTTCTTCCTTATCAGGACATCTGCCATGAAGTCTGCAATTATCTCCATGTCAGTTTCCGTCATTCCCCACCTAGTGACTTCTTGTACACCTATCCTGATTCCACCAGGATCTTCAGGTCTCTTATCTCCAGGAAGCATGTTCTTGTTGAGTATTATGTTTGCCTTCTCTAACAAGTATGCACATTTTGCACCACCGCCAAGCTCTCTAACATCAACTAGCACCTGATGACTCTGTGTAAATCCGCGTGCTTCTCCAAGCACCTTAAATCCACGTGCATGTAGAGCCTCAGCAAGACGTTTAGCATTTCGAACAATCTGTTCTGCATATGCTCTCCCGAAGATTTTCATCTCGATTGCTGTCACTGCAAGTGCAGGATATCTGTGCTGATGATAGTTAGATGTAACGCCAGGAAACACTGCCTTCTCAATTTTCTCAACTAGATCCTCCCTGTTAGTGAATATCACACCTCCCTGCGGTCCTGGGAACGTCTTGTGTGTAGAGGCAGTCATTATGTCACACCCTTCCTGAAGTGGGTTAGGAAATACGCCTCCTGCAATAAGTCCCAGGACATGAGCAGAATCATGAAGCACATATGCACCTACCTCATGAGCAACTTCGCTAAGCTCCTTGACGGGATGTGGAAATAGGTAAACCGAACCTCCGAGAATGACTACTTTTGGCTTTGTTTCTCGAATTATCTTAGCTGCTCGATCAACATCAATGTTCATGTTCTCCATGTCCCAGGGCAGGTCCACTGTACGTAGCCTTAGCACACCTACTGCACCTACCTTTCTGTGACTAATGTGTGCACCAGCTGCAATGGGTAAAGATGCTACAAGGTCATTAGCCTCAGTTACTGCATATAGGGCAGCGATGTTAGCAACGGTACCTGATACAGGTCGTACATCTGCAAACTTTGCAGAAAATAGATCACACATAAGGTCGCGACATATTGCCTCAAGCCTATCCATGTACACTGTGCCTTGGTAGTACTTGTTCCCGGTAGGTCCCTCGGCGTATCGTCCCATCATGTCGTTAAGGTACACGTACTCGGCAAGTGGGGACATCACGTTCTCGCTGGCTATTAGGTTTATTGTCTCAAGTCTTCTCCATCTGTTGTGGAGTCTGGTGAGCTCAAGAACTTCCTGAAGAGTTTTTGACCAGTCCTCTAGTGACACATTTATGAGACCTTAGGTACAGTATTTGACCTTTCTCTCAGGCTAATCTTCGCTCCTTCTCTACAGCCGCCTTAATAGCCTCGCCAATTATCCCCTTAGCTCCCTCATAGTCCATGTACTGGAGAGCTTCTATTGTAACTCCTCCAGGCGTGGCAACCATAGTAATTATATCATCAGGTTTTCTCTCAAGCAAGTGCTTTCCAGTTCCTATGAGCAGGTGTGCAACAATTCTAAGGGCAGTCTCTCTATCAATTCCAAAGCGAACAGCTGCCCAAGCTAGAGCATCTGCAAGATATGCAACTAACGCTGGTCCCGACCCTACCAGTATGGTCAGTATATCCATAAATTTTTCAGAAACTTCAATTACGTGACCTGCATCTTGAAGAAGTTCTTTAACAAGCTTAACATCATCTTCTGTAGCATTCGGCCCTCTACATAATGCTATGACAGCATGTTTTACATACACATTTATGTTAGGCATAAGTCTAACTATTCTAAAGTTCGGAAAATATTCTGCGAGTTTGCTGGTTGACCATCCAGCAACTATAGATATCAATAACTTATTTGAAATACCTTTTAAACTGCTTGATACAGACTCAACATCTGAGGGTCTAACAGATAGAAATACTATATCAGAGTCTTCGACACATTTTACTAAATCCACACAAGGTTCGATACCTCTGTTTTTAGCAGCCTCTAGACGTTCCTTAACAATGTCATATGCCCGAACATTTGCCTTATTTTTAAATACCTCTCCAAAAGCTTCCCCCATTTTACCATATCCAACTATTAACACTTTGAGCAACGCGACTCCACCTCGATCCTGTGCTCTGTATGAAGTATTTAAGTTAAATTACTGCTGGGACGTTAGCTTAGGCTTGAATTTCTCAAGTAGCTTGTCAACAATCTCCATTATGGCTCTTGAAGCCTCTGTGTCAGGATACTTTAGTAGGAATGGTATACCTGCATCATTTGCCTCGCTTATTCTTGGATCGAGTGGTATCGCGCCGAGAAATGGTATACCTGCCTCCTCGGCAAGTGCTCTACCGATCTCTTTTCCAAATATGTAGTACCTCTCTCCGCACTTAGGACAGTAGAAGTAGCTCATGTTCTCTACAAGTCCAAGGATTGGAACTTCGACTCTTCGGGAGAACTCTATTGCCTTCTTTACGATTCTCTTAGAGATCTCGCTTGGTATAGTCACAATTACAGTACCGTCAAGCTGCTCAGCAAGTAGCTGAGCTATTGTCAGAGGCTCATCTCCAGTCCCTGGAGGCAGGTCAATCACTAGGAAGTCGAGCTCGCCCCAGTATACCTTAGTGAAGAATTCCTCAAGTAGACGAGCAACAAGTGGACCACGCCATATTACTGGTGTGTCTTCACTTGGAAGCAGGAAGTCTGTCGACATGACACGTATACCTAGGGGGCCGTGTGGTGGTATTATCTTGTCAACAGTCTGGTCAACCAGAATTTCTCTTGGTCTTGCAACACCTAGCATCTTTGGAATGGTTGGACCATAGACATCAGCATCTATGACACCTACCCTGAATCCTCTCAGTGCAAATCCCACTGCAAGACTTGCAGACACGAAACTCTTCCCGACACCGCCCTTTCCTGAGATTACTGCTATCTTCACCTTAATGTTCTTGACCGATTCCTGTACACGACGTTTAATTTCCTCAAAGGAGATGGGTTTGGCCGTAGGTTTAGACTCGGCCATATTTTGTTACTATGTCGTGCAATGCTCAACGTCCTTTAACGTTTTATTCTTTCAACTCCTCAAACATGCCTGAAGGAGACCACTATTTTTAGTTCAGGTAAAAACAGATAATTCGACAACCGTAGAACTACTCAGACGACTTCTTTTTCTTCGTAGTCTTCTTCTTTTTCTCCTTCTCTTCCTTCTTCTCCTCCACAGCCTCCTCAACCTCCTCCTTTGCTTTCTCTTCTACAGCCTCTTCCTTAGCGGCTTTCTTCTCCTTCAATTGCCTAAGTTCTTCCTGTAACTTCTCAAGCTCCTTACGTAATTGCTCAATTTCACGCTCTTTCTCCTCTAATGCCTTCTTGAGCTTCTCAACTTCCTCAGTTGAGACGCCAACACCAATCTCTTTACATTTCTCTACAAGCTTGTCACTTCTTATCCAATAAATTACATTTGTCTTATCTTTGTTCCACTCTATTCTACCTGTCTCTAAATCAACCTCTAGCTCGGTAGTTATTACGAATATGTCACCAGGCTCAATGCCATACTTTGGAACTACTTCATTAAAGAACCAAGACTTCATTTCTTCAAATAATCTAGAGATGCTCTCCTTGAACTCTCTCTGTTCTCGCAATCTATTGAACTCTTTCTCTCCCTCATCACCAAAGTGCTCACGTAGACTACCTGCGATTGCTCCAAACAGTAGTCTAAAGAAGTCCGGCTTGCCGTCCTTTCCATATCTGCCAAAGAGCCTTCCTGCTGAGGTCTTGCCCGTGACCCACCTTATCTTGAGTATCTTCCTCCCCTCAACTTCCTCAATTACTGACCTGCTCTCTCCACGTTCAATAGCCTCCTCTGTTGTGCCAACCTTCTCTAGGTCCTCTGCTCTTCCCTTGATTACAACTCTCTCAGACATGTTTGTTCACTTGAGTATACTACATGTGTCAGGATTAATATAGAGCTTTCTCATCGCTTCTCAAATCATAATATCTGCATAATTATGGTGCGGGAGACCTAGGTACATACAGGTACGTTGATGTATTGTAAAGTGTAAAACTCTTAAAAAGTGCGAACCTCACTAGACAGTAGTCCTCTAATGTTGAGAATACTAATCACAGATATAGTAGATGAGGATTTAATATCTGAGTTAACTGCACGAGGCTTTCAGGTAGATTATAAGCCAGGAATCTCAAAGGAGGAGCTTCTAAAAATAATACAGCACTACGACGTACTCGTAGTTCGAAGCCGCACAAAGGTCACTAGAGAGGTCATAGATGCAGGAAAGAACCTCAAGGTAATTGCACGTGCAGGCGTTGGACTGGACAACATAGACGTAGCATATGCGAAGTCAAAAGGTATAGAGGTTGTCAATACTCCTGAAGGACCTACAGAGTCCGTTGCAGAGCTCACCATAGGATTCATGATCGCCGCAGCAAGATACATAACGCTATATGACAAGCTTGTAAAGGAAGGACAGTGGCCCAAGGGTAAGTACATAGGATTTGAACTTCAGGGAAAGACACTCGGAATAATCGGTCTTGGAAGAATAGGAAGTAGAGTAGCAGAGATTGCGAAGGTCATAGGAATGAGAATACTTGCCTACGACATAGCTGATGTACGTGAAAGAGCAAACAAGCTTGGCGTAGAGCTTGTGAACAGTCTTGACGA
>CAYPXK010000056.1:0-12682 GCA_964414695.1 uncultured Thermoproteaceae archaeon
GTTCAATACTCTATCATAGACCTCCTCATAGTAGAATGATGAACCGGCTTGTGTAACCATTAATCCGTCGTCATTTAATCTATTGTATACTTTCCTATAGAATTCTGCTGTATAGAGTTCCTGTGCTATTTCAGATGCGTAGGGGTCTGTTAGGTCAAGTATTATGACATCGTATTTGTCTTCTGTTTTCTCTATGTACTCTTTACCATCTGCTATTATCACTTTAGCTCTGGGATCTTCGAAGGCTCCGGCATGGAACTTCTGTAGATGTTGTTTGCATAGGTTTACTACGTCCTCATCTATGTCAACCATGATAGCTTGCTCGACGGTCTTGTGCTTCAGTACCTCTCTAAGTGTCGATCCTTCTCCTCCTCCAATTATCAGCACCTTACGTGGATTTGGATGAGTTATTAATGCAGGATGTACGAGAGACTCATGGTATATATGTTCGTCAACTTCTGTTGACTGAACAAGGCCATCTAGTACAAGTGCTTTCCCATATTCCGTAAGTTCGACTATCTCAATGTTCTGATACTTGCTCCTCTTCTGGACAATGAGTGTCTTCAGCTTCATTACCATGTAGCTTTCAGGCGAGATTGGCTGCATTACTACTATGCCAATTATTGGTGGGGCACTGGTCATCGCATGGCGAGACTAAGCTAGGTTTTAAACGGTAACCTTGGTGCTTGTGCACAAGGTATGTTGAAGATCTATGCTGAGACGTACGGCTGCTGGCTAAATAAGGCAGATACGGATATACTAGTCCAAGGTTTCCTGAATGCGGGATGCGTATTTGTAACAGATGTTGAAAAGGCTGACATCGTCATAGTGAACACTTGTGCTGTACGTGGAGATTCAGAAATTAGACAAATCAAAAGATTAAAGGAACTTGCTTCAAAATATCCTGACAAGATTTACGTAATTGCAGGCTGCTTAGCCAAGATAAGGATCGCGGACATTAGGAAAATATTTAATGGAAAATGCATTATAGTTGATCCAAACAGTATCGAAAATACAGATGAGATAGTGACCGCGGCATTTAAGAGAGAGTATAAGATATTTATATCAGATGATCGACCGATGAATAAATTACCAAAATTCATGCCAGAGCTTCATGGCCACATTTACATTGTGCCAGTTCAGGTAGGTTGCCTATGCTCATGCACATTCTGTGTAACAAAATTTGCACGAGATGTCAAAGGTAAAGTCAAGAGCTATTCGATAGAGCTAATTGTTGATAATATTAAGAAGGCCATTAAGCATGGAGCACGTGAAATATATTTAACTGGTCAAGATGTTGCATGTTACGGCTTTGATAAAGGGTATACTCTTGTAGAGCTTCTCGAGAGAATTTTAACTGAAATAGAGGGAGAGTACTATATCAGGATAGGCATGTCAGAACCTGATGCATTTATGAAAATTGTAGATCCATTACTTGACATCATTAAGAGAGATTATAGAGTTTATAGATATTTTCACTTACCTGTTCAGTCAGGTAGTAACGCTGTTCTTGAGAGAATGCGCAGAAAGTACACAGTAGAAGAATATATAGAACTTGTAGAAAAGATTAGGAGAGAATTGCCTGAGGCGTCGATAGTTACTGATATAATCGTTGGCTTTCCTGGAGAGACTTATGAAGATTTTATGAAGTCTGTTGAGCTTGTGGAAAAGTTAAAATTTGATAAGGTACATGTTGCAAGGTACAGTCCAAGACCTTACACCGAGGCCGCTATTATGGATAATCAGGTTCCAGATCCTGAAAAGAAGAGGAGAAGCAAATTGCTTGCAGAAGTTGCTAATAAAGTGGCATTAGAGAGAAATAGAGAATTCATAGGAAGGACCCTCAGGGGAATTGTAAGCTCTAGAGAGCCAAAGGGTGAGGGTTGTGTTGTTCGAGTTATGAATTATAAACCTGTCATAGTTAAGGAGCTTCATCAGGATATGTTAAGTGCTATTGTGGATGTTCATATATGCTCTGCCTCACATACATCTCTGTTCGCAGATGCATACAGGGTCGTTAAGGAACCCTCGATAAGGTACACAGCTATTGAAACAACGGCATTGCTAGAGGAAGACACGAGTTAGAGATGAATTTCCTGAATGTAGTAGTTCAATATTTTCGCAATTACGGAAAATGCAGCTACCCTGCTTGTTCTAGGATTTATTGGGCTTGGCTCATTTACAATTTTTATCTCTGCCTCGCCGATGTCAGATCTAACATATATGTAATGAACGTTCTTACTAATCCCAGGGTCTGCAACTACTCTGCATTTGACTTTCTCATATTGCCATTCTATTGAAAGCAATACCGTCATGTACACGTTTAAGTTTCTAGGGAACTTAGATATTGCATTAATTATATCTCCTTCATATACTACCTCAGGCTCGCTCACGTACATTCCTAGCGCACGTGGATTTTTCCTTGTCTCAAGGACAACCTCCCTCAGACCAGCAAGTGCGTGTGCTCTCAATATGTCGATACCTCCTATGGCTCCTGAAGGAATGAGCAATCTTGCTCCGACTCTCTTACAGATCCTTATGATGTTCTCAAGCATGTTTCGATCCAGCAGTGCACTTACGCTCAGGACAAGAACATCGATATTCTTCGCGAGAAGCTGCACAACATACTGTTTAACGGCATCAGGTGAAGCAGCTTCAATTACGAGCTTTGGCTTCTCTCGAATTAGCTCCTGGATATTAGTTACAGGAAGCGGACGTTGGTTGTGAAGTTTCTCTATGATATGTCTTGTCTTTTCTAGGTCTCTATCAAGTATTGCAACAATTCTGATTTTGTCGAAAAATCTCTTATCGAAAAACTGCAGGATCTCACTACCAATAGCTCCACATCCAATTAGTCCTACTCTGAGAAACTTCTTACTCGAGTACATTTATCACAATTGTCTACAGCTGGAAGCTTATACGTAATTACGCGAAGTTCCTCGAGATCGATAATGTACATTTCGCGACATGTAGAACCTCTGATTAAGTTGATGAACAACTGAACTTGAAAAGCTGCAACAACCGCACAGGATGTCGCGATAACATTCACTCTCTGTTGCCTAACTCCTCCGCGAATTATACATCTGAGACAGGGAGTATATCCAGGGATCACCGCCATTACTTGTCCTCGAAATCCTGAGACACCGCCATGTATCATAACCTTCCTATTCACTACACACATATCATTTAGTATGAACCTAGACTCAACATTATCAAGACAGTCAAATACAAAATCAACCTTTCTAACAATATTACTTACCAACTTATTATACTCTACCTTAGTAGTGATTGGTTCTAATACGATATCATTTGCATACTCTGCAAGTCTTCTATATGCTACAGCTGCCTTGTACCTATTAATTACCCTATAGCCGTATAGTATCTGCCTATTCAAGTCGCTTGTAGCAACTTTATCAAAGTCTATTAGGAATATCTCTCCTACTCCTATACAAGCTAGCAAGTATGCGACAAACGATCCTAGACCACCAAGTCCAAATACTGCAACCCTGACACTCCTTATTTGTCTCTGAACATCGTGTCCTAATAAGCCTATTTGCCTAGTGAACCTATCCTCCAACGAGTGAAGTGGATAACTCAAGCTCTGCATTTTCACATATCTGCGCTTTCATAGGTAAAACCCTGTCCCTCTGAAAGACAATAAGTGCCTCATCCTGTAGTTCAGGGTACTTCTCAATTATGGCCTTGACTATATCCTCCACGCTTACACAATCGTCAAACATAAGCTCACAAGTTGATGTACCTGTGAGCTCACTTAGGTACTTACTAAACTTCACTAAGATCCTAATTGCCATCGTCTAAAAGAGATTTAATAAGTTATTTAAACAAATCACACTAAATACAGTGCGGCGAGCACAATATCGACACTTGTAATAAGATGCCCAAGATGTGGAACGACATTTCGCGTAACATTACCTGAGTCAGGATGTGTTACATGTCCAATCTCGAGACTTCTGGGCTGTGCCCCCACGCTTGTACGTTGTCCAAAATGTGGACTTGAGATAGATATTGCTAGTGAATTTCCAAACTTCTAAAAGCTTCTAACTAATAACTAAAATTTAGAAATTGTATTTAAACAAAACTTAGTTTTTATGAAGTTACCTTGAGCGGGCCCTCTACCTCTTCTTCACAGATTTCTACATTTGCTATGTTCTCTAGCGCGACATCTAAATCAATCATATCTCTTATAGATATCACGCCTATGGGCTTACCAGCATCATCAACAACTACAAGATGTCTAACTCCGTAAGTCTTCATTAGAAGTGCAGCCTTTGCTACGCTGTCATCCTGTCTAACTGTGATTACGGGCTTCTTTGCTACCTCGCCTACACGTGTCTTGTCCAGGTCGACACCCTCTGCTACAAGTCTTGCAATGTCGCGTTCTGAGATTACTCCAACCATTCTTCCTTCTGAGTCAACAACAACGAGAAGCCCAACATTGTGTGCTTCCATTTTCTTGGCTGCTTCTCTTATGCTTGCACAGTCTTCGACAGTTACTAATGGTCTCCTTATCAGTTGACGAATTTGCATATTGAGCAATTGTGCACTTACATGGTTTAAAAACATTCTACCGATGCAGAGAATACCCGAGCCTATCTAACGTAGATGTGTCAACTACAGGATATGTGGTCTAGAACTAACTGTCAGAACCCCCAACCTTCATCAGGATTTCAGCACTAAGTCCCTCATCATCTAACGAGAGATCCCTCAATAGCAATATTTAGGAGTCTAGCTAAGAAATAGGCAAGCTCTCCTTTTGACAACTTTCTAGTAACTATCAATGTGTGTTGCTGACCCATGCCCCACTTTCTCCATGCGACTCCTGCCACATTCATTTCTTCCAATGTGCGGATAACTCTAATCAAGTCAACACATGCACGTGCTCTAAGTTTCGCACGGTGTCTAATGTGGTCAAACCACTGGCCTTCGCTTATTGATGATAGTAATCTTAGATAATGTTTACATCTCGATATTATATTAGCATCAGGCTCAGGAGCGTGTTTACGTAGACTAAGATCACCTAATGGCGATACTTCGCCAATGAAACACTCAGTGAAGTGTAGCACGTGTACAATCGTGTCAAGAATTTTCAATACTTCTTCAGGTATCTCTTTTTCACGGGACCTAACGTATACTATGGCATATTCTATGCCACGTTTAAGTGACACTACAGCACCATCCTTAATTAAGAACCCAACGTCCTTCACATAACCTGCATGTGCTAGCTTACGCTCAATCTTCCTAACTATGTGTTCTACATTCAGTACCTCTGTCATAGACTCTCCATCATACAGAGTATGGAAGACAGGGTCTCAATCATTGCTTCAGGAGTGTATCCTGATTTTGATCTCTTGAACCTCTTAACTTGATCACCAACGACTATGGATATTGCCCTCGTATCTACCTTTATCGTTATCTTCTTCATCAGATCGACATAAGGCTCATACTTAAACTTTTTCTTATTGAAATTTAATTTAAATTCTCCAAGAAACGTATAGTATCTAGAGTTTGTCATTTTTGCAGCAATGTTTATTATAGACACAAATGCTCGCAGAAGAGTTAGATACCTATCTAAGGAATCTTGAAGAGATATAGTCTTTCCTTCTCTAACGATTGCGGAAAAACCAACATCAGCAATTGTCTGTACAGTAAATAGAACATTTCTATAGATTATGCTCAGTGACCTTACTCCATGATCACGTGTTATTGCTATAAGACCACGTGCAACCACGGGCACGTATTACTAGTCAAGGTGAGATTATATTCAGTCTTGTTTAACTACCTAGGCTCTAAGGGAGTCTGGTCACAGGGACATTTGCCAAATGTCTTCTTATGACAGGTTGGGCAATAGAGCGCGCCACACTTCGGACATACATAGTACTCGTCGTACCTGTAAATTCTTTTACCACATCTCCAACATCTCCCAATCATCAGTGTCTTAGGTATATACATGCACGTCGTAGAGCATTTAGAGACTTATATTCATTTTTCTAAGCAGTGAAGCTAGATGCAGTCATCCTGATAGATCAGGCAGACGTTGCCCATAGATTCTACCCCATAGCACTTACTCAGCCTGTTCCCAACATCATCGCTGGTGGACTAAGACTATTCGAACATGTTATACTCGAAATACAGAATTCGTTAAAGACCACTCCCTCGATCATAGTCTGTACACGAGAACATCTTGCGTTTGATTGGAAACACATAATTAAGTATATACTAACGGAGGAGTTACTAGATTTGAAGATAGAGTTGAAATATATATCACGCAGAGAGCTTTTGAATGAATTAAATAGGTACGACACAATCATGGTGCTGCCGGGGAATGTTATTAGCATTCCCGAGCATTTAATTAATGAACTCACACTAAGTACAAGGAAATGTGACTGGAACACTATCTTAACAACTTTACGTAATGTGAAGGCATCGTTAAAGGAGGAGAATGTTGTACAGAACATGTATGACATAATTAAGAAAAATCTAGATTTACTTTCGAGAGTATTTAAATTGTTCAAAAATTCTATAAAAGAGTCGAAGCTTGTAATAGAGTCCGAAATTTCCGAGCCAGCAGTTGTAGAGAAAATGTGTGTATTATATAGATGTAAGGTGCAGCCATTTTCATATATAAGATCTGGAACGGTGCTCTATCCTGAAACTGTCGTAGGTGGTGAGGTTAAGAATTCGATAATTGATGTTTATACACATAAAGAGCATTATGGTTACATAGGAGATTCTTATGTTGGTCGATTTGTGAACTTTGGTGCAGGTACAACTATCTCTAATTTGAAAAATACAAAAGGCTCGACAAAGGTTCTGGGTGTTGATACTGGCCTTGTTAAGCTGGGTGTACTAATGGGAGATCACGTCAAGACTGCAATAGGCACATTAATATACTCAGGAAAGACCGTTGGACCATATTCACATGTGTATGGTCTAGTTGCGGCAGATGTCCCACCCTTGACAATATATAGAGAGGGTGCAACTATGGAGATGTCACTAGAGAAGCTTATCGCTCAGTTACAAAGATGGTGCAGTAAGTATATTGGGAACTATGTAGAGTATGAGATAAAAATCTTAAAGGAGGTATATGCAGCAGTTACGTCATTTCATGAATGTGGTCCTAATGAACTCTCGCTCTATTTCAAATAACTTTTCAATAATCTTATCTTCACTTACATGCTCAGTAGACAATTTTTCCAACATCTTCTCCAGGTGCTCTAATGGTATCTTTGTGCAAGATGCCACAACTGCAAGTTTACCAAACTTTGAGACAAGTCTAGCGGTGTACTCCAACATGTCTAACGCTTTCTTTACGTCTTCTCTTTTAGATCCCTGACATATGTCCTGAATGATGCGTCGTGCCTTGTCCTCCGGAAGTCTCAGAAAGCCTACTCTAACACTACCGCATTTTTCGCACTTAATCTGCTGTGGAAGTTCTCTAACAGTCACAGTTTTGTACCAGTGACAGTCTAGACAGACCAGGGTGACGAGCTCATTAAGTATCCTAGACTTGAAGCTCAGCTGCATTATCATCTTATGTCCTTCAGGTCCTGCTAACTCGACCTTACCACTAAGTCTGTCAAGTACAACTTGTGCCAATGGCGATGGCTCTGCACGATCGACAGTTATTATAGAAATCTTACTCTCTCTTATTAAACTCAATATCTTCAATGTAGTCTCATAATCAAGGTCCTTCTCTAAGAATTCTCGAACAGCTTCCTCTAGTATAGGCGTGTTTTTGAAAGCATCTATTATAGATGATAACGAGACTGTAGATAGGTCCGCATCCTTTGGTATTGCATTAAACCTTCTGGCTACATGTATGAACCTCCTCTTGAAGCTTCCAGACTTAAATATCGTTGATGCAAGCAATTTATCGAGCTCATCTTTTGGTAAATTAGCAAGCTCCAGTATTACATTCTTAATGTCTTCCGATGTCAATTGTATTGAAGATTCTATGACTATTGCATAAGGATCGCTGTACTCTCTGACACTGGTTTCAAATTTCTGTGTTATATACTCTGCAATAAGCTTACTTAAAGTCCTGTTTACTAATGTGCCGAATGTTGCATGTATTATATTTATTGTTCCGACATGTTCTATCACTAGTCTATCATCGCCTGGAGTTGGTGTTCCTGATCTTACATGCTCTATGACCTTGTTGACTACAATGCTTATTGTATCTTTGTTAATTTTGAATAAATGTACAAGGTCATTTACAATATCTTCGACTGTAGAACCTTCTCTATAGAGGCTCTCTATGAGTTTCAAAGTTTTCCCAACTTCAATTGCAATGTCATATGGGACAGGTATCTCCTCACCGATCCATGCTGGTATTGCACCAATGACATCAGGGGCCTCCTCGACAAGTACTTTATCTCGCGTAACGTCTACTATTGTCCAGACTTTTCCACGGAATACAAATTTAATACCTGGCTGTGCGTACTCTGCAACAAATGCCTCATCTAGGACCCCTATGTACTCTCCTGTCCTTACATTTATGACGGCGTACTGTTTCTCTTCAGGAATCATTGAAAGGTTTGATGTGAAGTATCGGTATGCCTCAGCACGTGCACGCCTCATCTTTGGTTTCTCCACAATCTTCCTCTCCTTGCCATAGAACACTAGCGGTGGATACAGCTCATCGCTTATGTATTCAAGAACCTTGGTGAGCTCCTCCAGGCTTAGGTCACGGTATGGGTAGGATCCTTTGAATACCTTGTATAGCTCCTCGAGAGTCCACCTTGGCTTAGTTAGAACACAGGCAACAATTTGATTACACATAACGTCATACGGCTTCTCAGGAATCTTGACTGGCTCAAGGTATCCTTGCCTGGCCTTATTTACAATTATTATTGATTCAAGTGCATCGTAGACGTCATGTACAACAATTACTCCACGTGGAACCTTGTCAGGCCTGTGGCCGCTTCTGCCTACCCTCTGTAGTAGTCTAGTGACTTGGTGTGGACTGTTGTACTGTATTACAATGTTTATGTGACCGATGTCTATTCCCAGCTCTAGACTTGATGTTGCTATGACAGCCTTCAGCTTGCCTTCACGAAGCATCTTCTCAATACCTTCACGGACAGTCTTCGACAGAGAGCCATGGTGAACAGCAATTGGATAATCTGGTAGCCATGCACTGAATCGCGCAGCAAGATTCTCTGCCATTGAGCGTGTATTTACAAATATCAGTGCTGGTCCTTCGTGCTCAACAACGTTGAGTATGTATCTGAGCCTTGCCGCAACGTCAGGTGTTGCACAGATCTTCCTAGCTATGTCATAATCAACATCTTCAGGAAGTGGAAACACGACATCGAGCACCATCTCACGTACGTGACTTACCTGAACGATCTCACAGCTTCCTGAAGATCCCACTAGAAACTTCGCAACTTTCTCAGGCTCGCCAACAGTTGCTGAAAGACCAATTATTTGAAAATCCCTACCAAGCATATGTTTTAGCCTCTCTAAGGTAACGACAAGCTGCACACCTCTCTTGTCCTCAACAAGTTCATGTACTTCGTCAATTATTACGAAACAGAGCTTCGATAAATGTTCTCTCAACCTCTTTCCTAGTAATATTGCTTGAAGCATTTCAGGAGTTGTTATCAATATATGTGGAGGATCCTTACTCTGCCTTACACGATCTCTGACGTCTGTATCTCCATGTCGGACATCTATCTTCAATTCAAGATTTTCACACCACCACTTTAAGCGTTCTAAAAGATCTCTATTTAGGGCTCTGAGAGGAGAAATATAGAGGACATATATACCACGTTCAAGCTTTCCCTCATCTTTCAGCCTTCTCAAAATAGTTAAGATTGGAAGGAGGGCAGCCTCTGTCTTCCCACTGCCAGTAGGTGCAATTATTAGAACATTTTTACCTTCAAGAATCTTAGGAATTGCAGGACGCTGAACTGGCGTGAGCTGTCTAAATCCACGTTGCTCCATTAGCTTAACTATCCTCTCATGCAGTAACTTGACAACATCATCCATCACGAGCTGTATCCAAAATTATACAAATGCACATGACTACGTAATTTACTTTGCCCACCTTGCTTGCTTCACAAAATGAGAAACGGCCTTATATAGGAACACCATGTACTGAACAAGCGATGAACACAAATGTTAAGAAATGTGTAGTCTGCGGCTCAACAAAAGTTCAAGCAATAATAAACGGACAACCATACTGCCTTAAGTGTGGTTCAAAGCTCGTAAGAGCACACATAGTGAAATTCCTACATAACCTTAAGCGGGAAAAGTTAATACCTTCAACACTTGAGATACCTGAACCTTAATGAGTAGAAACATCGTACGCATATTGTCCATACTCATACTTTCGGTAGTTTTAACATGTATAGTAAGCGTATACGTAGTCCAGGCAACATCTGTATCAACTTCACTGTTCCTCTTCTTTAAGAAAATACTAGGTAACAACTGCACAATCGATAAGATACTCAAGAAGACAATAGTAACAGAAAACTACACTGGCAGCAGTTTGCTAGTATACGTATCTAAGTGTAGTAAGATGCCGATAGGATGCATAGGCGTTAAGCAGTTTATATGCAACTTCACAATATTCCAAAATATCGAGCCCGTCGTGAGAAACGTGAGCAACAATCTCTATATAATAGAACTTATTGGTTTGAATCCTGCGAAAATATCCACAGAGTACGTTTACAAAATTCAATTCTCCAAAGATATTATAAAATTCTCAATCACACAGACTACGGACGGTGTAATAATTATACTTCCGTCGAAGTATCGCCTATACTACTGCACGAACTTAGTAATAGAAAAGTCGTACATAGGGAAGGAGTATGCACTATACCTTCTCAAGCCAAGTGTAAAGTCAAGTAAGTTAGTCACATGTAGCGTATTATTAACAAACTCGGAGTTCTATAGGGTGTACACTATACTAGATTTCTGTATACTAGCCCTTGTCTGTGCTGTGTTGATACTTGTAGTGTCCACTTATGTCATTTCAAGATTCCGCTCAATATAGCATCTGCCAGGTTTCTAAATGCTCTAGCTCTGTGAGAAACTTCACATTTCTCTTCCAGCGACATTTCTGCGAATGTTTTATCGTATCCTTCTGGTATGAATATAGGATCGTAACCAAATCCTCCTGTTCCTCTCTTTTCTTTTGCAATATATCCATTCACACTTCCTTGAATAATTTCTATTTTACCACTTGGTGTTAACACACCTAGCACTGACCGAAATGTGGCTCTCCTATCCTCAACACCTTCTAGGAGCTTCAATATGCCGTCAAGTCCAATAGTCTGATAAACATAGGCTGAGTAAGGTCCTGGGAATCCTCTTAACGCATCGATGAATAGGCCATCATCCTCGACAACTATGTAAGTATCTGGCTGTGGCTTAACCGCACGTGCAATATTCTCAATAGCTGTGCGTGCGATCTCTTCTAAACTGTCTGACTGTACCTCAAGCTTCTTAAGGTATGGAGCCTTCTCAACTACAAAGTTGCCAAATTTGGATAGTATACATTCTACTTCCTTTCTCTTATTTTCGTTTCCTGTAACGAGTACTATCCTGATCATCTTCCAAGTCTGAGATGCTCCTCAACCCTCTCTAAAAGATCAGTCTCTGAGGGCACGCCAATGAACTCAAGTCTACCTTTACTTCCCTCTAGACCCATGATTATGGCGGGAACCATCGTGACTCCGTACTCTTCCGCTAGTTCAGGGTCAAGCGATGCATCATAGATTATTGACACTATCTTACCCCCTGACTCAACTGCGAAACTGTTCGCAAGTGATGCAGCGTATGGACAGTATGGACACATCTGTGTCACAAGTGTGACAATATACAGCCTACGTGGAAGCTTCTCTACAAGCTCCCTTAGCGTCTGCCTGGTCTCTGGCCGCAGATTTGTCCTCTTCTTAGAGGCCATGAGCAGTGCATCTAGGAAAGTCCTGACCTCCTCTCCAAAAGGTGCGCCCATGTAGACTATCTCACAGTCATTTATACATATTACAGGAACCCTGACCCTCGACGTTATGTGAGGTTCAAGAAGCTTAACAAGCTCCGTATTCTCAGAGATATCCTTCTTCTCTAGTACTAATTTATTCTCTGGAGAGAGTTCCTTAACAATGTCGAGAAATTCCTCAACAAGTCGACACCAGTTAACCTCACCCCACTCGCAGAATCTGCCTCCATACAGCGTGATCTTTACAGGATTCTCAAGTTCGGAGAGTATTCCCCTTATAGCTTCACGTGTCTGCTCATCAATTTCGATAGAGAAACCCATCCTAACCGACCCAAAGCACATAAGCGTCTCTTATGAACTTTTTCTTCTACTGGACTTGCTGCTTGACTTTGTAGTCTTTCTCTTTTTTGCCTCAAGCTCTTTCTTAAGTTCTTCAATTTTCTTAGAGACCTCACAGTTCTTCAACTTATTAACAACAGCATCAAGCAGCATGTCAAGCATAGACTTGTCTGCCTCGTCAGCTGAGGCAAAGACCACCTGCGCAAGCTCGGGACCACCATCTGACTGAGCAACTTTCAGTTCTTCTCCACAGCAGTTCTTGATGTATTCACCAAGTTTGAACAACATCTCTGGTGTAAAGCCGGGAACACGTACTTTGACGATATACATTTTAAGCTCACTATCTTGACAAAGACTGACCTCAACAAAGTT
>CAYPXK010000057.1:0-35960 GCA_964414695.1 uncultured Thermoproteaceae archaeon
ACTACGTTAATAAGCCTATCTATTGAATTTACATTTAACCTCAGTATTATGTCGTAATGTTTTACAAGCTCATCTACGTACTGTCTAAGCCATGTTTTCTCATATGTTAATTCTATACCTCTTTTAATTAATAAGCAATTCTCGTCGGGCCCCTGAATTTTTAGAGGATAGGCCCTGCAGGCCATGGGTCTAACAGGATATATAGAGCATGTAAGGTCATCTGTCAAGAATATGCATCTATTATCTTCTAATTTTCTTAACTTGACAATTACGAGTTGGCGCAGTAAATCTCCGATCCTCCTATCTAAGAAGCTTAAGGTTTCTTCACTCAGTCTCATATTAAAGCGCTTCGGAAGAACTTCTTTTAAATAAAAATCATGGGTATAGACCTCAAAGTACTTACTTATCGATTCTGGACCTTCTTTAAGGTATTTTAAAATTCTAATAATGTCGAATATTGTAATCGTCGGGCTAGGGCCTTTGCAACATTTTGCTCCACATTCTTTACATATTTTGAGTATGTCATTCATTTTGCCCTCTTTCTTTCTAAACCTCCTCTATGGGCTGCTTCTACGATTTTCCTCAATTTCTCCGGTTCTTTCTCAACAATTGTGCCAGTCACAATAATGTCAGCACCTGCTTTTGCTATCTTGTAAGCCGATTCTTCGGTTCTAATACCGCCTCCAACTATCAGGAATCCAGAGTACACGCTTCTGCATTTTGCAACTATCTCAGGAGGTACATGTTGTGTTGCTCCGCTTCCTGCCTCAAGGTATAGGAATGGGAATCTCAGGTAATTTGCAAGTAGTGCATACGCTACAAAGAGGTCAGCTTTATCGTATGGGATTGTACGTGCATGACTTACGTATCCAACAGTACCTCCCTCCCCCACAATAACGTAGGCTAGTGGCAGAACCTCGAGATTTCTATACCGCTTCGCTAGAAGAACAGCGGCCTGTACTTGTGCATCAACTATGAAGTAGGTGTTTGATGAGTTTAACACAACTAGGAACCATACGGCATCTGCATACCTTGTCAAACCTGCAACACTTCCAGGAAACAGTATGATGGGTATGTTGACTTCCTTCTTCAGAGCACTAACATACTCGTCAAGTATGGACTCCGTGACGCCGAGTGAGCCGCCAACCATAATTCCTGAAGCACCACACTCCTCGGCAACCTTTCCAAGTTTGACAAACGTGTCGAGGTCTACCTTATCTGGATCTAGTAATGTCAAGTTTATGCAGCCTTTCTTCTCTACTTCCTCACGTAAGTACTGTTCTACACGCATCTAGTTCAGACGCAGTTGAACTCAGGTATTTTACTCACTACTCTCCTCGCTCTCTTCCTCACTGGTTTCTTCTCCTTCGCCAACTTCTGCACTAGCCTCAGCAAGAGTCTCCTCGGCCTGTTCTGCTTCTACACTTGCTGCAAGCTCCTCAAGACTTACTCTTTCACCGCCTTCCTCAGCTGACGCTGTCACTGTCTCCTCAGGAGTCTCAGATGACATGGCTTGTAGCTGCTCTAGTGTAATAACCTCCTCCTTCTTTGGAGCTATCTGTCCCTGATAGTATAGGTCAACGAACTTGTTATAATAGTCGACAGGCATGAGACCTTGCACAAGCTCAAATTCAGCTTCTAGACCACAGTTTCCACATACAACCTTGACCTTACCTGCCTTCTTATCCTGCTTAACGTTCACCGTTGTGCTACCACAGTTTGGGCATGTGAATATCTTCGGCAGTCTGCGCTGAGGTCTAGTTATAATCCTCTTCCTCGTCTTTCTTCTACGACCCATTGCTGAACTAGTAAAGGTACTTAGAAGTATTTAACACTTAGTTCAAGTACTGCAGACTTAGGACAGGAAGAGACAAGGGAAGAGGCAGAAAAGTTAGACAACTTTAATGCCGGCCTCTCTCAGCAGCTCGTCAACGTTTATCTTTCCACTATCGCTCTTTGATACGTCGATTCCATCCTCACCGTACTTGAACTGCACAATTATTCCTGTGCCTCCTCTAACTGTTCCGTCATATGCGACATGTATGTCCTGAAGTGCATTTATGAGTCTTCTCTGCATGTAGCCTGACTGTGCTGTTCTGACGGCTGTGTCCACTAGTCCGTCTCTGCCACCTGCTGCATGGAAGAAGTACTCTATTGGTGGTAGTCCCTTCTTGAAGCAGGACTTGACGAATCCTCTACATTCTGCACCTAGGTCGCCCCAATAGAAGTGAGCCGTTGTTCTACCCTCAAATCCTCTCTTTATTCTCTCTCCTCTAATGCTCTGCTGTCCTATCATTGCGACCATCTGCGTTATGTTCAGTATACTTCCTCTGGCACCTGTCTTGGCCATTATGTATGCGTCGCTCTTCTTGTTGATGTACTTCTCAGTTATCTTCTGTGCCTCCTCTCTCACCTTGACTAATATCCTGTTAATGTAGTCCTCAAGTGTCTCCTCCACGGTCATTCCCGGCTCTGCCTCCAGAGTTCCCTCTCTGTACTTCCTGATGAGCTCCTCAATCTGCTCCTTAGCCTTCCTGTAGATCTCCTCTAGCTCTCTGTACGCATCTTCAGGCATGTCGAGCGAGTCCATGCCCATTGTGAAGCCTCTAAGGTCTAGATACCTCAGCAACATCCTCAATACGGAGTCAATCCACTTTCTTGCAAACTCGTTTCCATACCTCTTGACTATGACATGCCAGAGCGAGTTCACCTGCTCTGCACCTATGGACTTCTTGTCTATGACTCCTGTAGCCATGTAACCATCAACGATAACTATGAACTCGTCCGTGTTACATGTGTACGGATCCTTACATGTCGACTTCATTGCTGTTGCCTGCACCCAGTACAGGTCTTTTGGCAGAAGCATTGAGAACACCTGTTTTCCTGTCCATAGCTCTACAGGGTGCATGATTGTTGGCTCCTCAATCTCGCCCTGGTAGTCTGCTGCTGCGAGTAGGTACATGAGAGTCTCCTTATCTATGAAGGTGTCCTTCTTAGTGAGCAGATAGCCTCCTGTAATGTAATCCTGACGAGCACCGATGATTGGTCCACCGTATCTTGGAGTTATGATGTGCTTCTCTACAAGCATCAGGGTTCTTGCTTCTGCTCGTGCTTCCTCGTTCTGTGGCACATGTAGGTTCATCTCGTCGCCATCGAAGTCAGCGTTGTATGGTGGACACACTGCCAAGTGCAGTCGGAATGTTCTTCCAGGAAGTACCTTGACAATGTGACCCATCATGGACATCCTGTGCAGACTTGGCTGTCTATTGAACAGCACGATGTCACCATCAATCAGATGACGCTCAACTATCCAACCTGGCTCAAGCCTCTCAGCAAGTTCTCTCCTATCCTTCATGTATCTCAAGTCAATTCTCCTGCCTGTGGGTGTTATCACGTAGTTAGCTCCAGGCCATACCTCAGGTCCATTTATGACGAGCTGACGTAGCCAGTCAATGTTCCACTCTGTCACAACTTCAGGAACTGTCAGTATCTTTGCAACATCGATGGGTACACCAACCTCATTTATGCTAAGGTTCGGGTCTGGGCTTATTACAGTACGTGCAGAGAAGTCAACTCTCTTTCCTGATAAGCTGCCTCTGAATCTGCCTTCCTTACCCTTAAGTCTCTGAGCAAGCGTCTTCAATGGTCTACCGCTTCTGTGTTTTGCAGGTGCGAGATTCGGCAGCTCGTTGTTGAAGTATGTAGCAACGTGGTACTGTAGTAGTTCCCACAGGTCTTCAATCACGTTACTTGGTGCACCTGCCTCAATTGCAGCACGCAGCTTCTCGTTTGTTCTAACTATGTCAACAAGCTTGTGTGTGAGATCATCTTCGCTTCTAATACCTGTCTCTAGCTGAATCGATGGTCTAACATGTGGTGGTGGCACTGGAAGGACTTGGATTATGGCCCACTCAGGTCTAGCAACCTTGGGGTCAATTCCGAGAACCTCAAGGTCTGAGTCAGGTATCTTCTCAAGTCTCTCACGTATCTTTATTGGGTCAAGCTTTACGAGTCCACCATCCTCAAGCTCCTCGTAGAAGTGGTATGGCCTCTCGAAGATTATCTTTCTCTGCTTGGCACCGCAGTGAGGACATACTGTGCGCTCCTGCGCCTTCTTCAGGATTCTCTTAGTCAACATTTCTGCAAGTAACCTCCAGTGCTTGCGTAGTTTCTGCAGTCTCCTCCTGTACTTCTCTATCTCAGCATCCGTGAGCAGGAGTCTTCCACATTCACGGCATGTTGCTCTTAGAAGCTCATATATGTACTTCGCAAACTCCACATGAATTACGGGTCTAACGAGCTCAATGCGTCCAAAATGTCCAGGGCACTTGTCGTTGAAGTTTCCACACTTCTCACATCTTATGCCTGGCTCAACTACGCCAAGTCTCCTATCCATTAGTCCGCCCTTCACAGGGTTGCCTGCCTCGTCATAGGTCTCGGATGTCGTAATCTCGACAACGGACATCTTTCTTATAATGTCAGGCGAGAGTATGCCGAACTTGATCTCCTTAATTACCTTAAGAGGAACCTCTTCCTCAACCTGAGTCTCTGGGCGTGGTATCACAGCAAAATTAGTAACCTCTACACACCCTTTAAAGACTTTATCATCACATCACGGCTTGAGAATTTTTAAGGAAGCTAATCTAGACAACAGTTGAGCCCCTCCGGCGTGGGTCAGGTGAGAGTGGGGTCCGACCCCCATCCGATGAGCCTGACTCCTCCAAGGGGGCTCACATCGTAAGCTTTTACTTGCTCACCTAATGTAGACGTACTCAAAGAGCGAGACAAACATGCTGAAGAGCACTGTTAAAGGTCTGAAAGCTAAGGAACGATTCTTCAGGGATGTTAAGAAACCAGTCCGCTCTATCTCTGGCGTAGTTCCAATAGCAGTCATGACTAAGCCATTTCCATGTCCTGGAAAGTGCATCTACTGTCCTGGAGGTCAGGGAATGAACACGCCAAAGAGCTACATGCCGGACAGTCCCGTAGTGCTCCGTGCAGCTCCACTGAACTACGATCCTTACCTCCAGACTAAGGCACGTGTCAAGAACCTCCTCAGGATGGGTCATGCCGTATCTAAGGTGGAAATCATCGTGATGGGAGGAACCTTCACCGCGCTGCCTGTGGACTACCAGATCTGGTTCGTTGCCAATATATACAAGGCGCTTAATGACTACCCAGTCTGGCAGGAGAGCTCTGACCCTAATCCTGACCTTGAGCATGAGATAAGGAGAAACGAGAAAGCCAAAATCAGGGTTGTTGCGCTCACATTAGAGACGAGGCCAGACTTCGCAAAAGAGAAGCACATTGACCTAATGTTGGCACTTGGTGCAACTCGTGTAGAAATTGGCGTACAGTCAATTTATGACGATGTGTTGGAGAAAGTTAAGCGTGGACACACGGTTAAGGACACTATAAGAGCTACCCAGCTCCTGAAGGATGCTTGCTACAAGGTCTGCTATCACATTATGCCTGGACTCCCTGGATCCGATCCTGATAGAGACCTAGAGATGGTCAGACAGATATTTGAAGACCCTGCCTTCAGGCCTGACTGCGTAAAGATATATCCAACCCTTGTCATACCTGGAACAGAACTGTACGAGATGTGGAAACGTGGAGAGTACAGAAGCTACGACATGGACACCTGGATTGAGTTACTGACGAAGATCATGGCAATGATACCGAGATGGGCTAGAGTAATGCGCTTTGGAAGAGATATTCCACTGCATTGGATTGTCGATGGACCAAGAATAGGGAATCTACGTCAGGTTGTGCTTGACAGGATGGCTGAACTAGGACTAAAATGCGTTGAGATACGATGCAGAGAAGCCGGTCATAGACTCCTAGAGAAGGGCGATATACTTCGACCTAGGAAACTCAGAATAAATAGAATAGACTACGAGGCATCGGGAGGACACGAGATATTCCTGGAAGTCATAGACGAGGAAGACACGCTGTATGGAATACTTAGGCTCAGGATACCTAGCGAAAACGCACACAGACCAGAGATCAGGAGAGGCAGAGCAGCGCTGATACGTGAACTACATGTATATGGTCCACAGCTCCCAGTTGGAAAAGAGCCTGATACGCCAGTGTGGTGGCAGCATCGAGGCATTGGTAAGGCACTGTTAGCAGAGGCTGAGCGAATAGCATTGGAGGAATTTTCTTGTTATAGAATATTCATAATATCTGCGGTAGGTGTAAGAGAGTACTATAGATCCCTTGGATATGTTAAATATAAATCAAGCTTCTACATGTACAAAAATTTGAAAAAACAGAAAATGATAGACTACTCGATAGAGGACGTCATGAATACAGTAAACATGGAGCATATCGAAAGCCTTGTCGAAGTGTAGATTTACACAACTTTATCTATTTCATCTAGCCATGACGAGACAAGACTTCTGAATACTTCACATTTTATCTTTAGAAGAATTTCACGTATTTTGTTTATGTAAAACCTTGCAAGTTCTCGCGTCTTACTTCTGTCATGTTCGAGATAGTACATTGCCATTGAGAGAGTTGCGAGCTTGTCCGATAGTACAGTTATTATGGATTCTGTAGTATTTTCAGAACGATACTCTAGATATGTCATTCCTAGGCTATTTTTCACATCTGTGTCTAGGTCCTGTAACTCTTGTTCAAGTTCGTTTATTTCTATTCTCCGTAAATCTATTAACTTTCTTACATGGCCAGCTATGTTCCCGATATTTGCCTCAGGTAGGTCATGTATTAAACACATTGTTAGAACTTTCTCGCAGTCAACAGTATCTTTACAATACTTTCTATACAGTTTACATAACACAAGACCGATAAGACTTGTCAATAATGTGTGTCTAGCAACAGTCTCGGCACAGGTTAAGGGTACACCTCTCTGAACCCAGCCAACCCTCGGTATGTTATCTAGCGTCACTACAAGCTCTGTCAATTTCTTTAACCACCGCATTTATCGCACTTACGTTTCATGAAGTGCCAAAATTTTAAACATTGTTTCTCTATAGTAGACACCTCTCCCCATTTATCCTTCAGGATACAGAAACAAAGTGGGAGGAACAAGCGGAAACAAATCTTTCTTGAATTGCGAGAGTGAGTTATTAATTATTGGACACGCAGTTAAAACCATGCTAGATGAGGAGAATACTTGCAGAATTAGGCTAACCTTCCGCTGTCCTCTATGCAGGGACAGGCTCGTATTAACAGAGCGTGACAATTATGTTATGATTGAGTGTGAGAGATGTCGAATAAGGCTTGACCTCTCCTACGAGGACATTAGATTATTCATGTTAGAGAGAGGACATGATGTTGTTGATGCAGCAACATTCGAGATACTCTACGAGAAGTATATAGAAGTTGTGAGGTGCATTAAGCCACGCAAAAGAAAGCATGACAATAAGAGTAGCACTTCCAGAGACAGTCAATGAGCTAAGTAGAAGACGTCTAATTAAGCTTGCAAAATACGCAATTAAGAGACTGAAAGTCCCTAGAAAAGACCTTGGACAAAACTTCGTTATAGACCCAAGACTTGTTAGAACAATGGTGGAATTGATTGATCCCCTTAGAGATTACAAGATTCTTGAAATAGGTCCAGGGCATGGAGTACTCACATTCTACGTGTCGCAAAGGTCTAAACATGTTGTAGCTATTGAAATCAATAGGAAACTTGTTAATTTATGTAAGACGTTAATAGGAGAGCACTGTAATAATGTTGATATAGTGCACGGTGATGCACTTCTATTTGACTGGTCCAAATTTACAACAATAGTATCAAACTTGCCATTTAGTATAACTAGCGAAGTTCTCGCAAAAATTGTACGAGAACAAATTAAACACTGTATAATAACAGTTCAGACCGAAGTCGCAAATAGACTGACAGCAAGACCCGGGTCTGAAGACTATGGAAGACTTACGATTCTTGTTCAATGCTTTTACAATGTTAGAAGAGTTCTAAAATTACCCTCGTCAGCATTTTTGCCAAGTCCTGAAGTTACTGCAACCCTTGTCGAGCTTAGACTTAAGGAACGTGAAAATTTCTGTATTCCGCCTGAGTTATTACATAAGTTTGAGAAATTTACAAGTTTGTTATTTTCTCAGAGAAATAAGAATGTTAGGAAAGTCCTAAGAGAGGTATTTGGACGTGAAGTATCGTGCAGTAATGTGGACTTAAGCAAAAGAGTTTACCAGTTAACTATTCCTGAACTTGTTACCCTTTTCTTTACTCTTCTTGATTCCTTACCCTGAGCTCTAGTAAGCATTTTGAATAGAACAACCTCATCGTAGTCATATATTAGCCACATTAGATCATAGGAATCTTCAATATCTGCTCCCATGGATTTCAGTATCTCTGCAACATGGTCCCAGTCAGTTATCGCATAGCCAAGTTTTGAAAATATTCTTATTACGGGTATATTACGTCGCTGTGTAGATGCTATTATACAATCTGCACGACGTTTAATAAGCTCCTCCTCTGCTTTACATACAAGTTCTGTTCCTATCCCTCTACCTCTGAACTCAGGTAATACACCCATGTAGTATATATGTCCAATATTTACATTTCCCGATTTAACGACCTTAAATTGTATAAAACCCACAACTCTATTATCTTCAACTGCCACAAGAATTCTATGATTTCTCAATCCTTTCAGTGCATAATATGCGTGAATTTCCGGAAATATCTGCTCTATTATCCTACGTACCTCATTAAGCTCGTCAGCTGACGCTATTGCACGTATGACAGCCATCACTTTCAGGTGCTGACAGAGTAACTTTAGGTTAAAAAACCGAAGCGACGGAGGTAAGATAGCTGTCTCAGTTCTGGTGATGAAGTCTGGGTGCGTGACAGACTGGATGACGACTGGGAGCTGCACTGAAGACCTATGGCCTTCCTGAAATTAAGCAGGTGCAATCACACATTAAGTGATGAAGTCTCGGTTTACTGAACAAGTGATGACAGGGTAGGTTGCTGAGTAAGTAACTGACGTACATTATGTCTTTCAACTTTTGCTAAAATATCTCTCACATCATTAATGACCTCAAGCTTTGGTAAAGGATTTACCCATAATGTTTTATAGTAGTGAGATACTGCCTCTATGCTCTTTCTATTATCCTCATTGTAAGCGTTTTCTACGTAGTCTCTTAGAATTTTAAACATTCTAGCAATATTTGGCACATATCTCCATAAGTGTAATTTTAGGAAGCTCTCAAAGTCAACCTTATCACTATACCATCTTTCATAACTCTTCCTCAGTACAAATTCTATTAATCCAGGGTCTTCTAATTCGTCAATGCTCTCTAGATAAAGTTCGTATAATGTCTTATATGGGCAATATACGCAGGATACTCTACTCATGCCGCGGAGATATAATGGGTTAACAAGGTCATACTGTCTACACAGTTTCACAACATCCATCAGGGTCATCGTGAATGTGACACGTAGTTCCTTACCGCCAATATACTTATAGCGTAGTGCAAGTTCGACCAAACGTTTCCACCTCTTTTCACACTCTGTAAGTCTATCACCTACAACTCTGTAATCTATACAGTTTCTTTTCATAAATTCTCTAAGAGGTCTAACCTTCAGGTATGTGCACCACCTTGCTCTTCTATATGGAAGCCCATACTTTAATAGATACTTTTTTACAATATTTCTCGGAGGAGAGAGTATCTCGATATGAATTCCAAGTTTTTTAGAAACTTTATCTATAAACTCTATATTTCTAATATTCTCCAGGTAGGGTATGTATGTATAGCATACGTAAAGTTTAAAATTAATATAGTCTTGAAGTTTTACGAGCGTTATAAGACTTGCTGTGCTGTCCTTACCACCGCTATAGGATAGTAGTACTTTCTTTCCTTCAATTGCACTTCTTATGACTCTGCTCAGAGATTGTACATATTCATCAAGTTCTTGAAATGTATAAAAAGTTGATTTTGTAATAACTTCAAACCACTGCCCTATGTCCAGTGTGTAGTTTTCTACATTAAGTACTCCTCGGTGTTTCTTAAATAGTTCAGTGACATCTATTGCCTCCCTACCTGTCCAGAGATAGAGTCTTATACCATTGTCGACAAGTAGCGTAAATTCTCCATATGAGGCTACATGGAATTTAATGAATCCGGACTCATCAAGCACTGGGTACAGCTCAACCATGTTGTGAGCTCCCTACTATAGGTACAATATCTCGAGGAGTTGATCATTTCTTTATAAGTCTTGAAGGACAGTACGTAGAGGAAGTGTAACACCAATATGCAAAGGATCCTGATTGTTGCAGAGAAGGACTCTGTAGCACGTGCAATAGCGCTGTACTTATCTGGCGGGAAGGGCAGAGTGTATAGAGTTGGTAAAGTTCGTATATATAGATTTTACTGGCGTGGAAATGAGTGCGCCTGTATAGGCTTGAAAGGACATCTTATGGATTTTGATTTCGAAGAAAAATACAATGTATGGACTCGTGTAAAACCTGAAGTACTATTTCATGTTGAGCCTGTATTTACAATTCGTCCTGAATGTTTAACATATGTTAGGGTACTCAGAAGGCTTGCCTCTCAGTGCGATACGGTTATACTGGCATTAGACTCTGATAGTGAAGGTGAGGCAATTTCATACGAAGTTATATTAAATACCTATGTTGTAAACAATAAGCTGCGCTATTACAGAGCTCTCTTCTCTGCAGTTACGAGAAAAGAAATTGAACGTGCGTTCAATAACTTAACAAAGCCGAGGCCAGAGCTTGCCAAGAAGGTCTTCGCAAGAATGATACTAGACCTCACACTTGGTGCTGTTTTCACGAGACTCCTCACCTTAAGTATCAGGAAGTATCTGGGAGATAAGCTTGGCACACGCTTTCTGAGCTATGGTCCCTGCCAATCTCCAGTACTTAACCTGGTCGTTCAGAGAGCTTTAGAGCGTGAAAATTTCAAACCCGAAAAATATTACACCGTTCACATAGTTGTAAAAACATCTACAGGAGATCTAGTTAAGTTAAATTGTTCAAAAACATTCAAAAATAAGGATGAAGCTAATAGAGTTGCCGAATATGTAAGATCTCTAAAATACATAACTATAACGAGGGTACGGAATGTAAAAGCAAAAATTATACCTCCAAGACCTTTGGACACTATAGAACTTGAGAGAAGGCTAAGTAGATTCTTTAACATTAGAGCAAAAAGAGCATTAGACATTGCTGAAGAACTTTACAGACATGGATACATATCATATCCGAGAACTGAGACAACGATATATCCTCCAAGTCTTAATCTACGCGAGGTTCTAGAAGAACTCCTAAACACTGAACACAGGAGCTATGTGCAGAAATTATTACAACTTCCAAAATTAACGCCTACACGCGGAGATACAGACGATAAAGCTCACCCACCAATATATCCAACTGCTGGAGCTACAAGAGAGGAAATATTAAGAAAGTTTAAGAGAAAAGAGTTTTGGATAGTTTACGATTTTGTTGTTAGACATTTCCTAGCAACACTAAGTCCTCCTGCAAGAATACTTAGACAGGAGATAATAGTCAAGATTGGAAATCTAATATTTACGGCGGAGGGAGTCAAAATAATTGAACAAGGCTACTGGGAAATATATCCCTTTGAGAGAATTCGTGAAAATCCGCTACCTCCTGTACATGCTGGTGAACGTGTTCAGGTAGTTAACGTCATAGTTAAGGAGAACGAGACAAGGCCTCCTCCATACTTGTCAGAGTCGGAGCTGCTGAAACTAATGAGGGAGTATGGCATTGGAACAGATGCAACAATGCAGGATCATATTCATACAAATGTTATAAGGGGATACTTCAAAATAATAAGAAAGAGGTGTATACCTACTGAGCTCGGTAAAACTCTCATAAAAGTTCTATCAAAGTATGCTAAGGAGATTATTGATCCCCTATTTAGGTCGAGAATGGAAAAGATGTTGTCAGAGATAGTGCATGGTAAAGATCCTAAACAGGTGATTGAAGAACTTAAGCGAGAAGCTATGAAATATTATGAAATATTAAAAGCACGTGCAGGTGAGATAGGAAAGGAATTAGCAGAAGCTTTCTTGAAGACCTTTAAACATGCCTATAGAAGATAGAGGCGAGCTTGACCTTATAATTATTGGAGGAGGAATAAGTGGTCTTCTCACAGCGTACTATCTGAAAGATTTATTTAGAGAAATTATAGTATTTGAGGAAGACAAGACTATTGGGGAGCCGGAGCACTGTACAGGAATAGTATCCAAGTCTTTCCTAATTTTAACAGATTTATCTAAGGATAGTGTATTAGGCAAGTACAGGTACATGGAAATTGTTGATAAAAAATTCAGAACAGTTGCTGAACTAAGATTCAGAGAGTACATTTACATGATTGACAGAGCCAAAGTAGAGAGAGAGGTATATGAAAAAATTGAGAGTGACATTAAAGTTTTCACAAGTTCAAAAGTGTACAATATACATGTGATTAATGATACTATAAGACTTCAGATTCATAGCCGCAGCAACTTGAGAGACCTTAAGTTACGAAGCAGCAGCACATTAGTAGCTGTATGTGAGGGAGCACGTCAGCATTTCTCGAGGGCCATATTGAACTATAGAAGTCGCACATATACGTATGGAGTACAGTGTGACTGCATATGTAAAATAAGTAAACAACTGCATGACGATACTATATACATAGTATATGATGATTCTCTATCAGATAATTACTTCTCCTGGATTGTCCCGACAGATAGTTTCGTAAGACTTGGACTTGGATGTAGACAGTACCTGTATAGTAGATTCAACAAGTTACTAAAATTAGCTAATGTTATTAAAACAATCAAGACGTTCGGAGGTAAGATAATTCTTGATAAGTGTCCATCAAAAATTCACTGGAGGAATATAGTATTTATTGGGGATTCTGTATCATTCGTAAAACCATTAACAGGCGGGGGAAATACCTTCTGTGCTCTTGCTGCACATGTATTTAAAATGTGTGCAGAGAAGTTCACCTATAATCCTTATGTACTTGCAGAAGTTTATAGCAAAATTATAGTCAATATCATTAGGAGACTACAGAGGGGAGCTGTAGCTCTTAGGGAGATTCTATTCAAAACCCTGACTAAGAGATTAGTTAATTCAATATTACTGCCTTTTGTACCGTTGTTTGATATTGAGGATTTTGATATTCAGGGAAGATATGTTGAACATGTGAAGTTATCTTGTAATTTTCATGAGATCCTTAAGATCTTCTAGCAACTTTGCACCGTGCCCCTTATGGAACCATGTTATTATTGGTTCAAGTTTTCTAATGACTTCTTCTGCGACTGCATTCTTTAAGTCTAGTGGATGTATCTTTCCTTCTGTATAGAGTTTCACAAGTTCTTCATAGGTCCATATTTCTACTCTTTCTCCACCGTACTCTTTGGGTTTCTCCACTATGAAGGGCTCTTTTCTCTCTTCTCTAAATGCAAATAATCTGGCTAATTCAATAACTGGATTGAATTCTACCTCTCGCGGTGGACAGTAAGCTTTCTGTATTTTCTTCCTTATTTCGTCTGGTGTGTCGTGTAGGAAAATTGCACTGTCAGGTATCGACTTGCTCATCTTTAGCTCGCTCAGCTTCTCTTTGTCTACCTTTCCTGATATGTTAAGTGCGGGAAGTAGCTTATGGAAAAGTGCTACGGGCTTAACTTCCTGATCTCCCAGCATCAGCTTCCTGATTTTTGATTTGTTTGCTATCTCACGTGCAAGAACATATGCCTTTCTCTGATCTATTCCTCCATGTGCAATATGTGCGCCTAGTATGAACACGTCTGCTGCCTGCATTATTGGGTATATTAACCAGGCCATGGGAATGGAGGATCCCATTTTTCTACCAAGTATTGTCAGGCTATGCTTAGCTTCCGATAGTGTAACTAGGCGTGCATAGTCAAGTACAAGGTACCAGTAGTCAGGTTCCTGCTCATATACCTCGCTTGCGAGCTTAAACTCAACAGCATCAGGGTCTCCGCCAAGTACCTCGATACATTTCCTGAGCGTCTCTTTGAAATATGTTACTGCAACTTTCCTGATAGCGTCTAGGTCTCCACCAAGCTTATTGTTTAGCCACGAGTGAAGATCAGCAAGAAATATCATTGTCTGAACGCCAGCTTTCTGAAGATCGACAAGTTTTGACATACACACAATGCCTGTCCCTATGTGTACATAGCCCGATATCTCAAACCCAATGTAGTGTCTCAACTTATGTCCTGTCTCAAACATCTGTCTAAGCTCTTCAACTGTTAGAACCTCCTCCGTAGGGTATCTCAGTACTAGCCTAAGCCTCTCCTCGATATCCATGATACTGTGATCAGACGCTGAAAGTACAGTATTTAGTCTTTATTTAGCATTGAGAGACAATGGCAATAGTAGACATAACAGGTAAGGATGTAGTGTTTCGACGTTCGACAGCAGTTTCGATAATAGAGAACATTAAGAGACTCAGTATAGAGCGCATACTTACTGTTACAGAAGTTGCTGCTCGACAAGCCTGGCTGTTTCTGCCACACCTACATCCTGTCAATATAGAGAAAGTCTCCTTAGCAATATCGAAGAATGGGAACTCAGTAGAAATCTCTGCAACATGTTGTACACATTACAAGACAGGTGTTGAAATGGATGCACTATTTGCAGTCTGTGCAGCGTCTACAGAGGCAGTATATGAGAACTTGGATCTACTTTGCAGTTGTGATGTACGTATAAGAGAGATTAAGGTCTCTGAGAAGGTAAAGCAGAAAGATGGAGAAATCTCTCTGAACGATTATTTGAATGTTAATATTAAAGATATTGAACATCATAATATATCACATGGGCAGTCCGTTAGAAGTTCACAGAGTATCTCAGGCATTTGCGAAGGAAAAATAAGGCTTAGTTCTAAATCTGTAGAGTTAATTAAATTAAAAAGATTGGAAAAAGGGGATGCTATAGAAATCGCAAAAGCTACAGCTCTCCTGGCACTGAAGAAGGCGTGGTTACTTATACCGGGATTACCTGTACCGAGAATAGAGAAGGCTCGTGTTACTATGGAGGTTAATGAAGATAGTGTACTTGCCAGGGTAGAGGCTTATCTTGCTGTTGGCGTTGGTGTAGAGCTTCTCTTTGCTACGTTAATCTGTTTAATATGTGTATGGGATATTGTTAAGAAATACGAGAAAGATAGTCAAGGTCAGTACCCCTGGACGTATATACATGATGTCATATTGACTATCAAGTAGCTAGCTATACTTATTTACTGAATGTTTTGGAATATGTATTCAACTTCTCTGCTTGCTTCTTCAACATCTTTTATTGAGTCTATCGATCGCCAATACACGTCTTTCATTATAACTGCCTTTAGTTTCCTTTCTTTGGCTAGTTTTGGAAATGTTGTTGTCTCAATGTCACCTTTGTCTGGAAGATGTTTAAATATCTCAGGTGTGAATGCGTAAACTCCTGCATTTATTAAGTACTCTAGGCTAGGCTTCTCTTTGAACTCGATAATGTAGCCCTCAGAATCTACATGAACTATTCCATATGGACTTCTCATTGGTGTTAATGCAATTACTCCAATTAAATCTCCTTTTAATTCTTCTAAAAGTCTATTCACAGGTAGGTTAGTTATTATATCTCCATTTACAACTATGAACTTTTCACAGTCTTCTAAGAACATCTGTGCATGTTTTATAGCACCACCTGTTCCTAGAGGCTCCTCCTCAACAGAGTAGTAGACTCTTACACCTAGTTTTGAACCATCGCCAATTGCTTCAAAGATCTTGCTTCGAAGGTAGCCAACGGCTAGAACTATGTCACGTATACCGTAGCTTTTCAGCCACAGGATCTGCCACTCAAGTATAGACCTTGGACCAACCTCTATCAGTGGCTTAGGCTTCTCCAATGTCAATGGTCTTAGCCTCTTACCATATCCACCAGCAAGTATGAGAGCCTTCACAGCACCTGTGCTCATAGGCAATATCCTGCATACAGTTACTTTAAAGTATCAAGCAGAAAGTTACTAACGTGGAGAAGTCGCTCTGTGACATATGTCGGAGGGCTATGATCCAATTCAGCTTGGCAAAGCTGTGTATGATAAGGTATGTAAAACAATTAATGGAATAGAATATAGAAGGTACTACAGATTCCGTGGAGGCAGATGGTATGGAGGAATAGCAACAGGAGATGTAGTTGGATGTAATCTAAGATGTAAATTCTGCTGGTCCTGGTCGCGTGGTTCCTATAGAGTTGATACAGGTCAATTCTATAGCCCCGATGAGGCTCTATCAAAGATACTATCGATAGCACTGGAGAGAGGTTATAGATACATCAGACTAAGCGGTGCTGAGCCGACATTATCAAAACAGCATCTTCTACACATGCTAGATAAGCTAGAAAAAATGAATATTAAAATAAAGTTCATACTTGAAACAAATGGAATAGAGATAGGGATCGATGACGAATTTGCAAAACAGCTATGTAAATATAGTAAACTAATAGTAAGAGTCTCCATAAAAGGCACAAGCCCAGAGATATTCCACAAGATAACAGGAGCAAAGCCAGAGTACTTCAACGTTCAGTTAAGGGCCCTCGAGAAGCTGCTTGAGTATGGAATGAAGCCAGGCGAACAAGTGTATCCTGCAGTAATGTTAAGCTTCTCGACAGATGAGGAAATTGAGAGATTTCTCGAGAAATTGAGGGAAATACATCCTGCACTTGCTGAAAACATCGATCCTGAATATGTCATACTTTATCCACATGTCGTAGAACTTCTCAAGAAAAATGCATTAAAACCACGTATTGCATATACGCCTGATAATATTCCACAATTCATGATATAGCCTATTTTTAACATGAACGTACTGAAAATATACGTAGATAAACATCAGTACTCCTTGTACTACACAATGTATCCAAGTTTCATATTAACAATGTTTGAAAAAAGAATAAATACATACATTAAAGTGTGTGGCATCTATAAAGGATTATCAATAACACAATATGATAATTACATTGAGGTAATGTATAACGGAGTTGTCGACAATGAATATGTAGGGGAGGTCACTGGCCTTTGGTTTGACCCTGACAAATATGTTAATGATGTAAGTTCTAAGTTTCGAGACAAAGTTGAGGAACTTGTGAAACTTGTCAAATTTATAAGAATTGCAACATCGCGACCTGATTATCTTATAATTCTCATATCTACATTTTTATCGAGAAATACCGATTACTATACTAATGTCATAAGGTGGGTTCAAAAAATCTGTAGAGAAAGCGGCTCAGTAGCTAATCTCAATCCTGAAGATGTACGACGTGTAGGATCAAGTTATCAGTTACAACAACTTGCCGAGGTCTTAGAACAGTTAAAGTCTGTGAAGTTAGAGGAAGATTTTTGGAAAATACGTAAGTGTGTACTATCCATAAAATATGCTGGGCCGAAGGTTGCTGATGCATTTTTAATATTTTCGAAGATTACAACCTGCCTAGCGCCAACAGATATACATTATGTAAGATTTGTAAAGCGTGTTGGCTTCTTTTCCGATATTGACATAGTGTATCCTCAGAAAAATTATTGTCTGAGATATACCTGTGAGAACTGTCCAAGAGCTACAAGATGCCTAACTGGCCTATCATATAGGAACTTTGGTCGTCTGAGTGCTTGGATTCAAACAGTGAGTTATGTTATTGATAGAGAGTTCTGTAGTAGAGGAAAGTGCTTAGAATGTCCTCTGAGTTCACGGGTCTGTGATACAGGAAGTCACCGCGCACATACATAGACTAATCAGGAGGGGGTTCACCTACTTAGCAGCTCTAGTACTATGGCTATCAGGATATACGAGATATGACATACTGTACATTCTCAAGGCTGATCTCGATAAAGTAAAAGAATGTAACATAATAATAGACGATTTTGCAGAATACGTCAAAATTTGTAATGAAAAATTCCAGAGGTACAATAAGGAAGATATCGAGAGATTAGTAAGAACCTACCTCGATACAAAGGAGCTCATAGGCTTAATACTTGCTAATGCAAACATAGGAGAACTAAAGATACTTGCATATACTTCAGACTATGTTATACGTACAGGACGCTTCAGCGTTTATGGAGTAAGCGATTACATTAGATGTACAGAAGTTTTAGAAAACGTAAATGTTGAACATCATGTAATAACAACACTTCAGAAGTATCTCGTATACATGTGCGATAAATTATACACATGTGTAGAGTACTCATGGACGAACGAGCTTATCCAGAAACTTCATTCAATACTTGCAGATAAGTTCAAATTACCCTCAGATGACGATATTGTGAAAGAGGTCGAGCTTGTTTTAGAGAAACCCTGCGGCTTAAAAATTATAGCAGCAATGTACAGCATGTCCACTGGAAGCATAGATCAGTTTCAGCTATTTCATAGAAGAAGAGTTCAAGATTTTCTAAAGGATATAAAATACATACGTTATGTATATTTCAATGGTTTTCTAAATGCATTAGCTATTCCACATATAGAGACTGCAGTACGTAAGAGAATTATTGATGCTATTGTGGACAAAATATGTGATGTGCTTAACACGGATATCGAGAGAGTTGATGTTAGTTCAGTATATATAACATATGAGTTGCGTAATGGAGTCTGTGTGCGAGTCCCTAAGATGTATTATTTTTCTCCAATATTTTGGGCGAAATCTAATGTTATAAATATTGTCTACGAGCTTCCTTACTCTGTGAGAGACTATGTACTGACGTACAGTCCCTACTTTGAAAATAGCATACTGATACTTTGCCGCGGCTCCGACATTGTTAGCATTTACGTTTTCAATAATTTTGATAAGCATGTTTGTGAACGCTTAAGTAAGGTCAAGAACCTAGTCATCGTACATGGTTATCGTTCTAGGTATTGAATCAACGGCACACACCTTCGGAGTTGGCATAGCATCAGACCAGGGGGAGATCTACGCAAACGTTAACGATACATATACACCGCCGGCGGGCTGGGGAATTCATCCTCGCGAAGCTGCTGAACACCATGTGTCTGTTGCACCTAAGCTCCTTGAGAAGGCCTTAAGACAGGCCAGACTGTCAATGAAGGACATAGACGCTATTGCTTTCTCTCAAGGTCCTGGCCTTGGACCGGCACTGCGAGTAGGTGCCACAGTTGCACGTGCACTAGCCGTCAAGTATGGCAAACCTCTCGTTCCTGTTCATCATGGGGTTGCACATATAGAGATTGCAAAGCTTGTCTCAGGTTTCGTTGACCCCCTCATTGTGCTCATATCAGGTGGGCACACGATGATTCTAGCATACTCCGACGGGTACTACAGGGTCTTCGGAGAGACCTTGGACATAACAATAGGGAATTGCCTTGACATGTTTGCTAGAGAGCTTGGGCTATCGATGCCCGGCGTTCCCAAGGTCGAGGAACTTGCAAGGAAAGGAAAGCGCTACATTCCGATGCCCTACACAGTGATAGGTCAGGACTTATCGTACTCTGGCCTCGTGTCTTATGCTAAGAAGCTTCTACAGGAGGGATATCCTGTAGAGGACATATGTCTGAGCCTTGTTGAGACTGCGTATTACATGCTTGCAGAGGTTACTGAACGTGCACTTGCAGCAACGAAGAAGCGAGAGCTGCTGGTCACTGGTGGCGTTGCACGAAGTAGAAGACTGAGAGAGATCTTTCAAGTGATATCACAGGAATATGATGTTAAGCTAGCATTTGTCACGGACGAGTTTGCTGGAGACAATGGTGCAATGATAGCATTTACAGGGGCGCTTGCTTACAGATGTGGAATAACTATTGAAGTTGAGAAAAGTCAGGTACAGCAATACTGGAGAATAGATACTGTTCCAGTCCCATGGGTAGAGAAGATCAAGAGCGGCGAGATCAAGTTTAAATTCGTAAAGAAGTACACATAAAGTACTGAGTGGCTGTAGTTAGGATTCTATACTTTGGTCGTAGGAGGATACTTGACAAGATAAGGAGCTTACTTTTTGATACTGTTGAGATACGCTTCCTAAATGACGAACGAGACCTTGAGCGTAGTATTGACGTTGTGTTAATAATCGATAAGGCAACATACTCAATGGTCAAAGACCTGAAAAAGAGACATGTGAAGCGACTAATATCTGACGAATACGATGAGGTCGACCTTGCTGTTCTCTTAACAGAGATAATTAGCCAAGTAATGTCCTGTAGAGAAGTCGTTGTTGGGATAGATCCTGGTGAGGAGAACTCAGGAGTAGCCATTATACACTGTCAGGTTCCGACAATACATCTAATGCTGAGCGTTAACAAGCTTGTGAGATTGTTAAAGGCTTTGTCAAAGCTTGCAGATGAGTCCGGGCTGGATCTCAGGATATGTGTAGGTGTCGGACGTCGAAAGAGTATTGACGCTGACATGATTTTAAGAAGTGTACTTTCTCTTAGCAGAGAGATTCCTATATATTTCATTGATGAGGAACGTGCAAGATATAGAAGAGCCATAATTAAGAAGATGACCAATTTGAGGACAGTATTTCCTGACGAATTTGATGCTGTCGTATATGCACTATCTATAGAGGAGGGTATAAGATTCGTAGCATAAAGCTTCACTGTTTTAAACCGCTGCTACATTACAACATTATGCCAATAATAATCAAGTGCATGAGCTGTGGTTTCGTATTTTATGAGGGTAAGGAATTGAAAAGTGTGGACGATGTACTGAAGAAGTGGGATTACAGATGTCCGTGTTGCCTTAGTACATTAAAATCGAAAATCTACGGCTATAAGACGGATCTTGTCCATGGCCAAGACGGTGAGCAAGAAAACATCGACACTAGCCCTGATTCAGAGTCAGGAGAAGCTCCATAATGTACTAGCATGTGCAGTAGTTGCAATATCACTGATAACGTTTTTTGTGTTAGGTCTCTATGAGCGACTTCTCAGATTACTTGAGTACGGATGGTTCCTTGCTGCATATGACCCGTACATAAGGTACTACTTAGCGAAGTTCCTTGTCGACGATGGTATCGCACGTGGTCTTCTATGGTGGATATCTGGCGGTCTCTCAAAGTACGTTACTAAGCACGTAGTTGAACTTTTCAGAATCCAAATAAGTAATGGACATACATACTTTACACAGTTCTGGTATCCATACTATGTCAACTGGGCAACAGTGCTGTCACCGGGCACCTCTCTGTTCGGTGCCTTATTCTACGTCCTGTTCAGGAACCTGTTTCACTCAGTGTACAAGGCCTCAATAGTGTGTCCCTGCGTATTCAATGCACTGTCAGTCTTCTCAATCGCCTATCTAGCTTGGAGACTCTGCCACAGTCCTGAAGTCAGGAAATGGTGTGCAATCATGGCTGCAGCATGGGCCGGCCTATCTATCCTGTTCATTCAGCGAAGTCTATCAGGCTGGTTTGATGATGTTGCATTTTTCCAGTTCTTCGCACCTCTAGGTCTTGCCCTCTTCCTCGAGTCATACTACAGGAAAGGTCCTCTGAGAGTAGTCTTCCTGACACTGTCAGCACTAGTCAATGGGCTCACTGTGTGGATCTGGGGAGCCTATGTATATCTATGGAATATATATGGCCTCTTGGCAATAGTAGTCGCGTTGTACGTAATCATTAGGGACAGGGCAGATATTGTTAGTCCTTCAAAATTCTTCATATCGTACCTAGCTACATATATTGGATTCGTATTATTTATCCTAATGACACCACGATACAGTACTCACGTGTTAGCATCTGGAATTAGTATAGTTCCACATCTAGGACTTATAGCATCGTTAATAACATTCTTGAGCTATTCACTATTCAGGAAGTATTTACCTGTGATAAGGAAGTCGGTCCTAGTTGCTTCAGGAGTCATAGCATGCGTATTGATCGTCTGTTTTGCACTTACTGTGACAGGAGTACTTCCTGTTAAGGTATTCAAGATAGGTGGTAGATTACTTGCAATAGTTGTACCTGTAGTTAGATCACCACTTGTTCAAAGTGTTGCAGAGCACTCCTACGTCAGTCCTGGGTACGTATATGCAATGACGAGATTAGGAGTCATCGCTGCTGCTCTCTCAGTCACTGTAGCATTTGTACAGCCCTCATTGGCGACGATCATGCTTGCAGTCACAACGGTCTTTGCAGCGTACTTCACATCCTCAATGACGTATGTTCTGATGTTGGCCGCTATTGTACTTGTCCCTGCATTTGTGTGCTCGATTGATGTGTTCCACAGATTCAGAACGCGTGCAGTTGCAATGACGTTAGTATGCCTCGTATGTGTGCTAGTCGGAGCCTCAGCTGTATTAACGGCGTCCATGGGAGCTACAGCATCAAAAACAACGTATCCAACAATACTTCCTGGTGGTCTTGCTGACTGGATTTACAGTCTTGAATGGTTAAAGTACAAGACTTCACTAAATGCAACTGTCCTTAGCTGGTGGGACTACGGCTACTTGACAACCGTCATAGGAAACAGGACAAGCCTCGCAGATAACTCGACAATAAACACCACGCAGATTGCTACTATTGCAAAGTTCTTCCTAACAAACGTCTCTAACGTAAGAAGGATTTACGAGCTTCTACAGGATCTAGGATTGCCAAAGTATGTGCTAGTGTACGGTCCTTACACAGTTGTACCTTACTCTCCAACACCCTTCATGAGATACTGCGTAGGTCTTCCATTGCCTCTCGGAGACTTTCCGAAGAGCTACTGGATGGCTAGAATAGCAGGATATAAGGACGATTTCATATATACGCACTTCCTATGTGTGTATACTCTACGCAAAATCAGGATAGGTACAGTAACATACGTTCAGAGAATTCCAAATGTTATAAGGTTTGGAAAATTTGAAAGAGAAATAGTAGTACCATGGTCATTGAACTACACACTGTATAACATGTTGTTCTCGCCACTTGTAATATTCAATTCACCTCAATGTGCTGGTATACCCGTATGGGTATTTGAAAAAATAACATTACTAATACCATCGGGAAAAGTGTACAAACTAGAGGAGAAAGTACCATTCTACGAGGGACATCTAGTAAACCCAGTACCACTGCCCAGGTGGCTAAAACTTGTATATGAGCCATATGGTAAAGACGTTGCAGGATGGGTAATGATATATGAAATTAACTACACAGCTCTCCGTCAAGAGTTAGCAAACATCACAAAGACCTAAGGAATACTGACAGCAAAATAGCAAAATTCTATACACTGTTTAAAAACTATTAGAAATTTAAGAACTTGTTGTAGAGTCCGTTGTTACTTCTACTTTCTCTTCAGTTGCCTGTTTTTCTGTCGACTGCTTTAAGAAGAATTTCTCAATAACCTTCTGTTTAATATCATCAGGAACAGGCAACGCACCAGATAGTATCTTCATGCACATCCTGTATATGTAGTACCTATCGTCTGGAGAATATTTAGGTGGATGGGGATTCTCTACTTCTCCTCCACAGTAAGGACATCGATCCTTCCTGAGGGTATATCTGCCACACTTCTTACATTTTCTTAAAATTGCCTGAATCATATCTAGTCACCCCTTAGCTAATTCGTGTGAATGATGCTTCTCCTCCACGTTTCTTTGCTTCGTCAACTATGAAGGCTGACACTTCCTGAAGGATTTGATCAAGTAATTTAGGATCTCGTCCAGTAATATCAATTCTGTATCTTGGAGGTCCAACAGCATATATCTTGTACTTTATACCTAGGTTACCGTACTTCTCTTCTATTAACTTTCTAGCTTTCATTAGAATGTCCTTTATATGATCTATTCCATCGGGTCTCAGGTTTATCATTCTTATCATGCCAGACAGTGTAACTTCAGGAATCTCGATGTGTTCTTTAGCGACTTCAACAATTACATTAAAGACATTGTCAGGTATATCTTTTAGTATTCTTCTAACTTCATCAATATTTCCTCGTGCAAGTTCTTCAAATCCTTTCAACATATCTCCATAAATGTCTTCGAACCTGTATCCAACCTTCTCTAGAAGTTCTGGCAAGGGTACGCCAGTCTTCTGCGATACAATCTCTAGTAGCTTAACAGCACGGACGGTACGTTTCCATCTTAGGAATTTCTCTTTCTTTTCCTCATCTCTTACCTTTCTTAGTGATATATCTACAAGCTTTCTCTTAGGATCGACCCTAATGACTCTAAATACGGCTTTCTGACCTGGCTTCAGGTAGTCCTTTATGCTATGAAACCATGACTGTACAATCTCGTTAATTGGTGCATAAGCTTCCAAGCCTCCATACTCGTCAAGCATTACGTAAGCTCCATGTTCCATTATCTTGGTTACCGTGCCTACAACAAGCTCTCCGACGTCAGGCAACTCCTTTCTAGCTATTCTTACAGGTACTAGAAGCTGAGGCTCCTTCTCCTTAGCTTTCTTTGAGCTACTACTCATACTCTCTTACTACTGTTGCAAGTATTTGCGCCTTTCCACCTGTTGGTACAGCTAGTACGCTTCCACAGACTAGGCAACGTACAACTATTGAGGCATGTGAGAATATTATCTGCTCGTTGCCACAGTTGGGACAGCGTACTCTCAGGAACTTCGACTTAGGTCTTGGAATAAGTACGTCTCTCCATCTCTGAGGCATGGCGATTGTAGACAGATAATGTTGATCTAAAAAACTTACTTAGCGTCGAGGATCGGAACACTCACAGGGTGGTATACTGAATTTAGGATTTTGATGCTTACTTCTTTACTTCGACGAGCTCTAGTCGCTTCAGTCTACCAATGCTTCTAACCTGTATATATCCACAGACTCTGCACTGTAACTTAACTGCGATCTTCTTTGTAGTCTTAGCAAACCTCTTCTGTCTGGGCTTCCTACTTGATCCGTATCCTTTACACTTCCTCTCGTATCTTCTCTGTCCTTCTGCAAGTGTTCTTCTCTTTCCGTGATGGTATATTGACACGGAGTGCTCTGTATGTGCATTACATCTGGGACAGTACGTCCTTATTACCTTAGGGAACTTCATGTAATGTCCCTCTATGCGTTGTCTCTAAAACTTAAAAGCTTTCACTTAGCTTGTGCACATCCACGATGCCCTTTCTCTTAAGCTCATTAGCATCATCCAGGGGTAGGCTAACTACATCGAACTTTGAGAATGGGCCTAGGGTCAGCATTAGTGTCGAGTGAAGGGCAGGAAACATGTCCTTGAACACTACTATTGCAATGCCTTCGACTTTATGTACAGGAGCTTCCTGTGCCGATACCGCCTTCTTGCTAAGTTCCTTTATTTTATCTAATGTCAACTTATCAAATATTGATACTATCTTTCTCTCTTCGCTGTAGAGTAATCTACGAGGAATATCTTCACCTTCAGCAATCTTTTGAAGAATTTTCAACAATCTCCTCTGTATAAGAACAACTAGGGCATTTCTAATTACTTTGAGTTTTTCTTCAGATAGCTCATTCACGTCAAGTTCTTTAGAAATGTTTTCAACAAGCTCAGCATACGAGGGTGCAAGTGGTTGCTGAAGATTCTCTGTCTCTACCTCCCGGATCGCGAGTTTAGATAATTGATCAATTATCTTCTCAAGTTTCATCTACTAAATATGCTAACCCTCTTCTTATTAAGTAAATTGCCAGAAAGGTGGGAACCTTTATCACTTCGTCAAGATTCGTTGGCAGGCTGTACCCCATTACGTCAGGACAAGTTAATTTCTTTAGCAACACGATCTTAAGCATGCCTTTCTTGAACTGTTTTGGAATCGATATTTTCAATATATGTTCTGCACCTTTCTCAAGGTCTAATTTAGATATCTGAGCTACTCTGAGCCCAGTTTTTCCATGTAAAGAGTTTGGTACTCTTATAAGTCTCTTTAGATCAAGTGTAACAACCTCATCAACATGTATTTTCAACTTCTGTTCAATCTCGGGATTTAATTTCTTAAGTTTTTCAATTTGTCTTTTTCTTAATCTCTTAAGCTTTTCTGCTCTATCAATAATATCTTTATCATCTACTATCTCTTTAAGTATGTTCCAAATTCTGCCACCAGAACCTGCAAGTCCTGAACCTAGTATAAGCCTATTCTTAGAATCTATAAATCTGGAAATGTCGAACAGCCTGGCATGTAGGTACTCAATTAGCTCTCTTCTTTCTTCCTGGCCCAGGCCTTGAACCTCCTTAGACTCAACATGAACATGAAATCCTCTATGACCGGAGAACGTTATCCTAATTTCATCTTTAGAAAAGCCAAGTTCGTTCTCCAGTACATCTAGCAACTTTAAAGTCTCGTTTACCGCATCTTCAAGACAGGCTAGCGTTATTACTCCAGCCTCATTAGACAATTTACAATTCTCGGTTGGTAGATGATCTGCATCAATATCAAAAACGAGGTCTGCACCTAACCATTTCTTATTTTCCATTGAAGGGTTTCCCGGATCTTCGTAATATGCAGTACTATAGTACACATGTCCTGGAACTTTCTGCAGTATAAATTTCTGAAATTCTTCAATAGATTTAAAGGATAGATGTCTAATCATTGAGTCTTTGTCGAGTGGTTGAATAGCTAATTCCCTTTTTTCTATTTGTGGAATTATGAGTTGTTCGTCAGGACACTTATAATATATTTTGAACAGTGTTCTTATTAGTTTAAGCTCATCCGTTTTCATAGTCTTGCGAATACTATTGTACGAACTTCCACTAGTCTAACATTGGAGCTATGTAGTATGTTAACTTTCCACCCATTGGAATTTCGAATGTGAGTGCTATAGGCTTAGAAGTTGCGAATTCTATAACAGCAATATCGCTTACTCTATATGCTTTTGATACAATATCGGCGAGGTAATCCAGGCTATAGCGTGCAGCTGCTGGCTCCTTGAGATCGTACTCGAACATTGCTTCGCTTTCTCGTTCGAACTTGACCTCTAGGTCTCCTCTATCGCTTGAAGCTGTAATGTATAGTCCATCTTCACGTGCCTCGAATTTCACAGAGTCTGCTAAGATGTCAGCATCCTTCATGGCTTCTCTCAGTGCATCACTTGCTACCTTTGCAGTCACTGTAAACACCACCTTTGGTGTTGGTAACTGCTCAACGGGCACATCAATTATGGGCAACATCACCGCACGTGTAGCCTTTCCAATTAGCTTGACCTTCAGCTTGCCCTCGGACACCTCTAGTGCTATTCTGTCACCTTTCTTCACGCGTTTCAGGATCTTCTTTAGGTCACTGAAGTTGACGCCGACTCTTATTTCCTCAGGTAGGTCAGAGGGATACTCCTCAAACGCTTCACGTGGTATAAAGAGGTCTATCAGAGCGCTTCTTGAAGAGTCTATTGCACGTAACTTCAAGCCTTCGTTAGTTATTGTGAAGGCAGCTTCCTCAAGGAGAACCGCTATAGATTCAACAATGTATACAAACTCCTTAGCGTCTGAGTACAGCATCTTCACAGGCGTTGACATCGCTACTAGATGATTATTCACACTGTTATATTTCCTTGGCTTAAAGGCAGACGATAGTACCCAGAGAAGATGGTGTTATAAAGTGAAGATTCGAAACTTTAGACTAGACTACTCGTACTCTCTCCAAGTGTAGCCACATCTTGTACATCTGTAAAATCTTGTAGGTGGCTCATCGGCTGCACGTGTCTGCTGAATCCAGTAGTACGCTTCCTCATTGCCACATTTTGGACATATTGCCCTGGTCTTAGGTAGTTGCTGTGTCTCTTCTTTAATGACGATTGGCGTGTCTGTTGGCTTTCTCTCAATAACTGTCTTTACAGATAGTGAGACACCTGTCGCATCTTCCTCGTATCCACACTTCGGACATTTTAACACGCTCCTATTTTGGACCTTTACTGGCCTCATTAAGGTCCTGCACTTTGGACAGAACTTTAGTGACATTGCTTAGTCTCTACATTAGAAACGCTTATAAGTCAATCGTCGTGACCTGTGCGGGAGTCCGGTTGGTAAGCGTCAAGGACGTACCTGCGGACAAGCTAATAGAGAGACTGGCAGCATATCTGAAGACCCTGCCTCAGATCAAGCCTCCTCCGTGGGCACTCTTCGTAAAAACGGGAGCTAACAAGGAGAGGCCACCAATGCAGAACGACTGGTGGTACTACCGTGCAGCCGCAATACTGAGGAAACTGTACCTATACGGTCCCGTCGGAATTGAGAGGCTTAGAACAGCATTTGGTTACAGAGCAAAGATTGGTTCAGGATACAAGCCTGAGAGGTTCAGAAAGGCTGGAGGCGCAATCATAAGAAAGATACTGCAGCAGCTTGAGGCAGCTGGACTTGTAAGGAAGGTTCCAAAGAAAGGTAGAGAGCTGACGCCAGAGGGCAGGAGACTGTTAGACAAGTTGGCATATGAGATCCTGAAGGAGATGGTTAAAGAGAGACCTGAACTGATGAAGTATCTAGTTCCAAAACCGGCTCAGACTCAGCCCTCTGCAACCTCTTCCTGAGATACGGCTCAAAATTTACACGAGTCTACATTTATCTCGAAGCAAAGGCTAAATACTCACATTAGACATTGGTAATTCCGGTCAGTGAACATGGCGTACGTTCCGTCGGATGAACTGTCACGCAATGAGGGAGTCGTTACTGACGAGGAACTCGAAGAGTTAAAGCGTAGAAAAATGATGGAGCTGCAGAAGAGACTTGAGGAAGAACGTAGAAGAGCAGAGTTAGCTGCTCAGAGAAGAGCTATTCTAAGTGTGATCCTCACTCCGGAGGCTCGCGCAAGACTTGATAACCTTAGACTTGTCAAACCTGAGCTTGTTGAGGCACTCGAAAATCAGCTGATTGCACTTGCTCAATCAGGTAGGATAAAGGTGCCAATAACAGACGAGGAACTTAAGAGAATTCTAGAGGAGGTCTACAAGAGAACGCATCGTGAGATCAGGATCAGATTCAAGTGAAGCTCAAACTTTATAATACCAATATCTCAGAGAGGCTTAGCTATGGCACGTAATAAGCCGCTTGGAAAGAAGCTAAGGTTAGCAGCAGCATTGAAATCGAATAGGCTGCCGCCACCTTGGGTTATTGTTAAAACTAAGAGGAGAGTAACATACTCACCTGCTAAGCGTCACTGGAGAAGAGTTAAGCTTAAAGCCTAACACTAGTTGGCTCGTGCTCGTGGTCTACCATGTCGCAGCAGAGTAAGCCTGTTCTTGAGAGGATATATACGATAAATCTGCGAAGAACTAGAGAGGTCTCGAGAACAAAGAGAGCACCTTATGCCATCAGGTTAATTAGGAAGTTTGTTGCGAGACATATGCATGTCGAGCCATCTCAAGTGAAAATTCATAATGAAGTCAATGAGAAGATCTGGGAGAGGAGTATAGAGAAGCCTCCGCGCAGGATAAAGGTACGTGTAGTGAAGTATGAGGATGGTACTGTGTGGGTTTACCTTTACAAGGAGGAGAAGCCTCAGGAACAGTCGCAGCAGTCAACGTAAAATTCTTGCACATGTCTTAGCTTATCTAGGTATAGCATGACTAGACGTTACGAAGTTGTTCCAATATCGATATATGGCTCTCCGATAATTGGTGCATACATATTTACTAATAATAAGTACACTTTCATTCCTCCTGAAGCACCTCCTAAGTTAGATCAAATAATTCAATCTACATTAGGTACAGAAATTGTTCGAATAACAATTGGAAAATCTCCTTTAGTGGGAGTCTTCATAGCGGGAAATGATAATGGTATAATAGTTCCCGACATTGTTACAGAGGACGAACTAAATATACTTAAGAGCTTAAAGGATATAAATATAACAGTCATTAAGACAAAGTATACGGCTATAAATAATCTTATACTGACAAACGACAAGTACTCCTTGGTGTCTCCTATAATAGAGAAAGAGAATTTGAAAATAATACAGGATACACTTGGTACCGAGGTAATAGTTGATACAATATGTGATTCCTATCTAGTAGGGTCATTAGCTGTGGCAAATAGCAGGGGAGTTCTCGTTAGTGCTGATGCTAAGGATGAAGATTTGAAAAAGCTTAGAGAAATATTCAAGCTTCCTGTAGATGTTGGTACAGTTAATAGAGGTAGAACAATGATCAGAAGTGGACTTGTTGCAAATGATAGAGGGGCCCTTGTTGGAGATGATACAACAGGTTTTGAAATAGTTAGAATAATACAAGTTCTAGGATACGAATAAGCTTAGTATAGCTGTCAATTACTTCGTCTTTATGATAGTAATTGATCTATAAACCACTCTTTTCTGAATGGTATTAGATCCTCATATTTTTGACCGACACCTAGGAAGAATATTGGTTTCTTAAGCACGACTAGGAATGTTAGGATTGACCCACCTTTAGGATAGGCATCTACTTTGGTTACTATCAGTCCATCAATGTTCACATACTTTGAATATGTTTTAGCTACTTCAAGTGCTTCGTTTCCAAGCAATGCATCTGCAACAAATATTGAGAGGTCTGGTTCGGCAACTCTGTATATTTTTCTAAGCTCATCCATCAGGTTGACATCCGTATGCATTCTACCTGCTGTGTCTATTAGCACAAAGTCGATGCCTTTTGATTCTGCGTGAGCAATTGCGTCATGTATGACTGCTGCTGGGTCTGCTCCATACCTGTGCTTTATTACTCTAATGCCAAGTCTCTTTCCATGCTCCTCAAGTTGTTCAATTGCACCTGCTCTGAAAGTGTCTGCAGCTGCGAATACTACTGAATAGCCTAGTCTCTGAAGAAGATAGCCAACCTTTGCTATTGTTGTTGTTTTGCCATATCCATTGGGTCCTAAGAACAGCAGGACTACAGGCGCCCTTTCTTCATGAATCTTCTTTACAAGATCGACAAAATCTACATCAGGCACATCTTCGACGACTTTCAATAATGCACGTTTTATAGCATCTCTAATGATCTGTTCCTTATCTGCGCCGAATCTAGGTATCTTCAATTGAAGTAACTCAGATTTAACAGCCTCTGATATTAGTTCAGATACTTCAACAGCTACATCACATTCTACAAGTTTTACAAACAGATCCTCGCAAAGCTTAGATACTTTTTCTTCACTTAATTTTGTATATACAACTGCCTCCGTTACTCTCTGTACAAGTCTCGAAAATACGCTTGGCTTCTTCTCGACTTCCTGTTTAGCGGCTTCGGCAGTTACCGTTGCAGATGTGGTAGTAGTTTCTCTCTGCTCAAGCTTTTCGAGAGGCTGTAGCTGCGTCTCAGCTTTCTCTACAGTTACCTCTACCGAAGGTCTCGTAACTTCAGGTTGAGCGCTTGGTTTTACTTCTGCGGTTGTAGTCTCCGTCTTCTCTTCGCTCTTGAAGAATGATAGTATGCTCTGTGTGAAACTTTTGAAAGCCTCTTTTAACTTCTTGAACATTCAGGTAACGAGTGTAGAGCTAGGGGTATTAAATCGGATTCCAAGTTCAGATATACAGAATGTTTAAGTTTAGGCTGTCTAAGCCTTTGTCTCTCCCTTTGCTTCAGCTCTCTTAGCCTCAGCTGCGGATGAGTATATCACGGCCAGTATCTGACGGAGATACTCCACTCTACGTAACGTCTCGGCAAGTCTTAACTCGAGTCTTGACCTGACATCCTCTAGCTCCTTTATCCTCTTATCGATGAAGTCCAGTGCATTGTTTGGACTCATCTCTACTACGTACTGTGCACCAATCCTGACTAGTAGCTTATCTGCATTCTCAACTCTCACCTTAAGGAATATTCCTCCACCAACTGCAGCGTAGCTATCCTCTAGCTTCTGCCCATCAGCTAACATCTTGACGAGGTTTCTCGCTGCCTTAAGCTCATTTATAGACGCCATAAGTATCGCAATGTCCTGACGGATTGCTTGTGCCAGACTCTCTAGAGCCTCTAGTTCCTCAACAATACGTGCTAGGTCACTTTCCGTGATTACAAGTCTCTGCTGTTGTGGTCTTTCAGACACGTTCGACATAGTGACCGACTTAGAACCTCACGACTTTATCAAGTGCAACTATCTGCTGGATTTCAGGTTTGGCCTCTTCAGGACTTATCTGACGTATTTCCAAGATTCTTATGAAGTTCCTTGGTAACTTATGTCTGCTGCCTAGAAGTGCGTACACTCTTTCAACTACTTCAGGAACCTTTGTTGCCGTCAGGTCAATTCTGAATTTCTGCCACTGGTTTTTTATTCTCATAAGTCCAACCACGCGATAGACCTTGACACTCATTTCACAGGACTGCAAATTTGTGAGATTATTAACTTTGCTATACGTGCACAGTAACGTTATTATAGTCTAGCCAAAGTCTCTCGAAGACGATTAATGAGCCGAGTAACACTGACAAAGCAAGTATCGTCTCTTCAGGAAGCTGCAAAGAAGAAAATTGGCAGTCGTGCAAGGTCGCTTGTCGAGAAGATTCTCCACTACATTCGCCTTATCATATGGATCCTGTCAACAGCTCAGAAGCCAAGTAAGGACCAGCTAAAGACTAGTTCACGTGTAACGCTGATAATGATACTTGTTGTGGGATCCTACGCATTCATAATGTCTCTCCTGAGGTATGTGATATTTGGAGGACACTTTGTTGTACTTCCACCACCTTACAACTACATACTTGTTGCAGTCACGGTAGGTGCACTTGTGGGACTTGGAGTGTACTTGTACTGGTCTATTGGAAAGGCTGTTAAATCTAGAAAAGGCAAGTAGAGCGGTAATCCATGGCCGAGAACACGACCACCGTACAGACTCCTGAAAGAAAGCCAGCAGCAAAGCCTTGCTACTTCATAGCTGTGAGAACAGTAGGTGGCCAAGAATACAACGTTGCCCTGATAATGAAGGCAAGAATTGAGAGCAAGAACATTGACATACCTGCAATTGTCGTGCTGCCAAGACTCAAAGGGTTAGTGTTTGCTGAGACACCGTTTCCGCACATTGTGCAGGGTGTTATAACTGGAATAAAGCACTGTAAAGGTATTCTACGAGGCAAGGTTCCGGCAGAGGAGCTCCTGAAGGTAGTGCACAAGCCTATTGAGATCAAGGTTGGAGATATCGTTGAGATTGTATCAGGCCCGTTCAGAGGATCTAAAGGACGTGTCACAGATGTCGATATTGAGGAAGATAGAGTAACGATAGAGATACTTGATGCTGCATCGCCAATGCCAATAACATTAAGAATAAAAGATGTCCGTGTCATAGAGCGCAAGCAAGGTGAGCAGTAGCATGGTGAAGAAGGTCCTGAGGATACAGGTAAGTCCAGGCAAGGCAAACCCAGCTTCACTTAAGCCACTGCAGGATGCAGGATTCGACATAAACAAGATAGTTCAGGAAATAAACGAGAAAACTAAACCATTAGCAAAGTATAGGATTCAGAACCTGTACGTGGAGATTGAATATGATCCTGATAGAAAGACCTACGTTATAAAACCAGAGTGGCCACCTATAGGGGATCTATTAATCAGGGCTGTCGGCAAGGAAGATGGTGCTCATCAAGCAGCACCAAAGGAGGTTATTGGCAACCTGTCAATTGAGGAAGTTGCAGAGATAGCATACATAAAGTTCGATGAGCTACGAAGCTACACGTTCAAGGCAGCATTGAAGCAGGTATTGAGTACATGCAAGTGTGTAGGCATCTTAGTGGAGGGTAAGGATCCCAAGGAGGTGATAAAGCTAGTTGACCAAGGAGCATATGATGAGGTCATAAGAAAGTACGAGGAGAAGCTAAAGGCTGAGGGAAGGCTGTGAGAAAGCCCTAGACAACTTTAAAAGTAATTACATATCGCTCTCCTAGCGATGTTCAACATAGACGAAATTATACGTGCAGTCGAGGAAGCAAAGAGGATCGCAAAGAAGAGGCGATTTATACAGAGTGTTGACATCATAGTAAAACTGAGGGACGTTGATCCAAAGAAACGTCCAGACGATAGGCTAAACATTACCGTACCTCTACCTCACCCAATACCGAACAAGGTTCCTAAAATATGCGTAATTGCGTCAGGCGCAGCCGTTGTAGCTGCACGTGAAGCTAAGGCAGATACAATCCTCACGAAAGAGGACCTTGAGAAACTGGCAGGAAACAAGAAGGCTATCAAGAAACTTGCTCAGGAGCACGACTTCTTCGTCGCAACTCCTGACATGATGGTTCTGGTCGGTAAAATCATGGGCCCAATACTTGGCCCCAGAGGAAAGATGCCTGAGGTTGTGCCACCTAACGTCGATATAAAGACTGTGATTGAGAGGCTCAGAAGAAGTACAAGAGTCCGTGTTAAGGATCAGCCTCAGTTTATGACACGTGTAGGCAGTGAGATAATGGATAGCAAGGACATAGCAGAGAACATTGTTGCGGTGCTCGAGGAGGTCATGCGTAGAAAGTATCCAAGAGAGAAAATAGCTTGGACGAAAGTAAAACTCACAATGGGACCACCAGTAGATTTCAACCCATTCATCGAGTAATCTTCTTTTTCATAATAAGTTTTGCATATTTGCATAAGTGTCTATATTCACACTTTGCACATTTACCTGGAGACAATGGTACATACTCCTCACGTGTCATTTTCCAGAATCCAAGAGCCCATGTGAGGTAACTCTCTATTGAATAGTCATAATGGTACAAATGTATGGAGTATCTATCTCCGCGTAGAGAAACATGCTCCGCTCCTGATAGGAGTTTGTTACTCAGCTCATGAACTTTCTTAAATAGTTTAATACGTACACTATTGTCTATCTCTAAGTCTCTTTTAACTTTAAGTATTGCAACGACGACATCACTGTTACTTAATTTTTCTCTTTTTAAAATGTAGGAATATAGTTGAGCTTGTACATATTCACATGTGAACACCTTTCCTACCCATCTTGATGTTGTCTTAAGTTCAATAACGTGAGATACCGTACCATCGCTAAATATTATTGCATCAGGTATACCTACTATAGGAATATCTTCATATATTGTAACAATGGGCATGGTTGCAATTACGATCTTTGAAGTCAGTACTTTTTGTATTAACTCCGTTATAGAGACAGATTCTCCTCTAAAAATTTCTTCATGTATTTCTGTTCCAAGTTTCTTCTCCTCTGTCTCAATCTTACCTTCCTTATACATTAGACATAGCTTATGCTCACAGTAAAACTGTTGAGCTATCTCAGATACTGTCAGGTAAGTTCTATCAAATCTCAATCTAGCACTTGGCAGTAATTTTCCATTCAGTATATCGATGAACATGTTGTACATTCTTTCTAATGGCGTAACCATGGAGACGCGGTCACTAGCTTAACCACAGTAGACACATATTAGCCTATTGTACATTAAGTGAAAAGTGAGGCAGGACTACGATGTTGTCATAATTGGGGCAGGACCTGCGGGTCTCTCCTGTGCATCTATAATTTCGAGGCTTGGAAAATTCAGAACTCTTCTAATAGATTTTCAAATGTTTTCAAAGATTAAACCCTGTGGAGGAGGACTAACAATGAGAGCATGTAAGATCTTAAGTATAGTATTCCCAGAATATGAAAATCTAGTAAAATCAATAGTGCGTAAGGTATTTATATTTCGTAGGAAAAACATCTACATACTTGAGACAGAGAATAAAAACACATTTCTAATGGCCACGACACTACGTGAAGAGTTTGATAGAGAATTTCTTAAATATGTGCTCGAGATTTCGAACATTGAGACTTTGAAATCACGTGTAACAAACCTGAAAATTTTTAGAGATTATGTAGTTATAGAGACAGACAGTTATTCACTGAAGGCCAGATGTGTAGTCGGTGCCGATGGTGTGTACAGTATCGTATCAAGAATACTAAATAATCATGAAAATGTTGATTTTTCCCGATATCCATATGCTGTAAGAACATATTGTAAGGGTTGGAACTTTGATGATGTAGCAATCTTGGATTTCAGAGAATTTTTCTCATTGGGATATTACTGGATATTTCCCCTGGGTAATGGACTGGCAAACGTTGGTTTCGGGGAATTTAGTACGAGTCGTAAGAGGGAAATTGTGAGAAAGCTAGACGATTATCTGAGAACTACCTTCTTGAAGAAGTTGTCAGATGTGAGAGGTCATGCCTTGCCTCTG
>CAYPXK010000058.1:0-3446 GCA_964414695.1 uncultured Thermoproteaceae archaeon
TACACTGTTGTTTGTCTATGGCAAGTACATGAATATCATAAAGAGGATTGAAAGATAAGACCAAAGTAGTAGCTCCTGTAGTTGCTCGATGTTGATGGAATCTCATAAAGAGAATTGAAAGAATGCCGAGCCTGTACACGTGTCCAAGATCTGTGTACGGTATCAGGGAATCTCATAAAGAGGATTGAAAGCTACGACTATGTCGTCTTGTATAGATGATGTTACTGTTATGTTTAAATCTTGTAAAGGGAATTGAAAGTAGATGACAGTAACGAGGGTTCCACTCATTAATCTTTTCAGTGATGTTTCGAATCTCGCGGAGGGGTTGAGTGTAACTTGTTCAATAATTTCTGAGTGCTTCTCATCGAAGTGTTCGGAATCTCGTAAACAAAGTATTGAAAGATATGTGAGAATAGTCTAAAGCTTGAGGAATACTCTCTAAGATTCTTCTAACAAAGATTAAAAGATTTAAGCCTCGTATGTGCCAAATGCAATATGACGATGCTCTAAACAAATTTCAGAAAGAAGTATGGAAAAATAACATCATGACATTACTTTCTCGAACATATGAGAGTCTTAGAATGTTATACGGAAAAATGCAATATAAACGTTGTAAGTAACAAGAATACTATAAAAGAGAATGGAAATTTTGAAAACTATGCTTTATCTGTTTTTTCTCTGCAGAATCTTACAAAGGGAAGTTTCTTAATTTCGTAAAGAGGTACGGAAAGATTATATACAGATTTTGTGAAGTTACGCAAAGGTATTATACTCGAGCGATTTCGGAAGATATACTTACCTTACTTGTGGATTTACGAGCTATCGGTACGATAAAAACTTAACGTGAATATTTTTAGAGAAGGTTAACCTATGTAACATAAGCAACAGTTCGTTTAAATGCAAATAATTAGGCTATCGAGTTCATAAAGTTTTTGTAGAAATTTATATGAAATAAGCCAATCTTAGCCGTTAAGCATAAGCTAGTTGAGTATACAAGAGATTCGTAATCATTACGAGATTAAAAATTTAGTGATCGGGATCTGTTTTAGAAGTTGTCTGGTTTTGGCGCCGGGGGTGGGATTTGAACCCACGCCCCCTGTACGGGGACGGGATCTCCAGTCCCGCGCCTTGGGCCAGGCTCGGCCACCCCGGCGGTTGTTCGGTAGGTGTAGTTTTATGGAGTATTTAAGCCATTTCTCATGTTGATTGTCAGGTCCTGGGCTCTTTCATCATGTTGAGGAGTGGTTGTCAGTTGTGTTGGGCTCCCTCATCACTGTTATTTTGTTGAGGGTGAGAAGTTTTTCAGCTCCGCTCAACGTCATCATTGTCTCAGTTCGGGAATAGGTCATCACTTCTGTTGAGTGATAGGCTTGGGTTCAGCTAAAGGAATTCTCACTCATCTTTCAGGTTGGGGAGTATTCATCACACGTTTCTCTTCATCGTGGATGTGGGTTAAGAGCTTTGTTACATGCTTGATGAGTAGTTTATGGTGCCACTTCAAGTATTTTCTTATAGATTTTGGCAGTTTTTCTATATATTCAAAAGTCATTAACCTGAGATCTCTCTGAAAGGTATCTACGAAAATTTTGAGCTTATCTAACGTATCTGGAACATCCTGTCCTTTACACATGCGATATATGTCTAGTATCGTGACTTTTCTCACTGCCTTATCAGTCTTCATTAAATATACACCACAGCAGTCAGGACTTGTCGTCAGGTAGAATGTATCTTCTTTACATACTGCAAATTCTATGCTCTTTCTAATGCAGAGTTCTCTAATCTTTAACTCTACATTAATACGCCACTCTCTGCATGGAGCTAAGATTCCGATACCTGTATGTTCAACATATGGTACAAATTTCACATCGCTTGATATTATGTTCTTAATGATTTGAAATGTCTTAAAATCAAGTCTCAGAGCTTCCACAATTATGTGCCTAACGTGTAAATTATGTAACATCTCTACAATATCGACATATTCCAAATCTGCTACTGTAGGTATCAGAGGCTGATATCTCACTACTGTGGGAACATCATTATCTATCAACTTTTCAATAATGTTTAATCTCCTCTGTGGAGAAGGTGCATTTGGCTCAAGTTTTTTACATAGTTCCTCATTTAGACTACATATTGATATCTGTACAATGACTAGACCTTTATCATTTAATTTAATTATCCTGTTCATCACGTCCTCTTTCAATATGTTGTCACTTTTTGTGTTTATTATGAGTGGAATCTCATATTCTATACAGAAGTCAAGTATGTTCAACGCTCTTGTTAGGCATTTTTCATCGTTTTGAAATGGTTCAACAAGTGTTGATAATCTAAATACTGGTACTTTATCAATCTTGTTCTTGATTAAGTATTTTATGAATTTCTTAAATTCCCTAATGTGCCTTATTGTGAGCTTGTCATTTTCCTGTCGATACCATCGTGCGTAACAGTAGATGCAGGAGAATGTGCAGTACGATGCTGGCTCTATCCTGAAGATTGAGTGGCAGTATGTGCTTATTATGGAGGATGGTGTTATTACTAGGGTTGTTGTCACGAGACTTTCATTCAGTTACGGGGTAGATGCAGTATTTAAGGGAGAGAACTCCCTTTATGCCTTCTAGACTGTTTGCAAGACGTTTGACGTCCTTCAGTTTTCCTCGGACGACTACTACCTCCATGCAGGTTGTCTTTGTGACATGGACGTGTAGTACGGCTCTTATGATGTCGTCATACTCGTGCTGTATGAGTGTCAGCTTTGTGTCAGCTTCGTGGTGACCTGTCTCGTACAGTATTATCAGGACGCCACATACCTGATCCTCGTCTTTTCCAAGGACCCACGATCTGTCCATTATGTAGGACTCTATTGCTGACATTATGACGTGGGATCTCGTGGTGTTTAGCTCACGTGCTAGCTTGTCTACAATGTCGAGAATTTCCTTCTTAATAGATATGCTAGTCCTTACTGTGGACATTACGATTTATCACACTCTATCTTAAATAAATGCTGTCCTCATGATAGCAGGTTAGCATATCCTAGGTACTAGACTTGCACGTAGAGGCTCTACTATCCTCAGTCCTCCAGCCTCTGTCTTGCATACCACTATTTTGGAGAATCTCTCACTTTGCCTAACCTCGCCTATTATGGATGCATGCTCGAATCCCATGTCATGGAGAGACTTCACGACGTCCTCAGCTACTTCAGGACTGACAGCCAGCGTCATGACGCCCTCACATGCTAGGTACAGTGGATCTATGCCAAGCATCTCGCAGAACTTCTTCACGGAAGGTCTTATGGGCACCTTGTTACTGTCAATGACTATCACTACGTTACTAGCCTTTGCCCACTCATTCAGGACTGTTGCCAATCCACCACGAGTGGGGTCACGTGCAGCATGTATATGCTCACCATACGTCTCATATAGTCTGAGCATTGGTCTAAGGAGACTCCTGCA